>CAZTEZ010000014.1:16115-18311 GCA_964611815.1 uncultured Bacteroidia bacterium
TGCTTGCCGGAAGCGGTAATGCGCTCGAAGATGTGCAGGATGTTGTCGGCATCCAAACGCAAAAACAACACGCCGGCTACTTCATCGGCGTTCATAATGGGGGCCCAAACGAAGCCCGCACTCTTGCCATGCGCCCCGGGGTATTTGAAAAAGCCCGTGAAACGCCGGCCCTCGTGTTTGCGGTCGGCAATCTGCATAAACACCTCGCCCAGGCGGCTCTTGCCGATGCCACCGCTCAACAGGCTGGTGGCGAAATCGATATGCTTGCGGTGGCTGTAGAGCACGGCGCTAAAGGCGGTGTTGACGAGCAAGATGTCGCTCGCCTGTGTTTTGTCCAGAATGCGCCCGAATTCGCCGTGGAACTCCGCGTGCCAGTCGTGGTAGTCGAGCCGCCCGTCGTGGCGGTTCATGTAGTGCTTTTTGCCGTGCGGGTTGGGGTTGTCGGCCAGGTACGCGAACTGCAACGCCATGGCGTTTTCGGTGCTCGGAATGAAGGGCGCCATGGGCGGCACCTCCGCCACGTGTTGCGCCCACACCTGGGGCAGGCTGTCCGTGTAGTAGGTCTCGAGGCCCTTGCCGATGATGTCTTTCTCGCGCTCGCTCAGGCGGCCGGCGCTGGCGTAGGCATCCGAGAAGTTCTCGAGCGCGGCGCGCACCAGGCTGGTTTTCACCAAGCTATCGGCCCGGCTGATGTGCGCGTCAACGAGGCCCTGCAGCTCGCGCTGCTGGCGCTGGTTGAGCTCGGCCATGTCTTCGGCGGCCTGGCTCTCGATCATCTGCTTGCCGATGTAGTACACCCCAATGCTGATGCCCACCACCCCCACGAGCAGCAACAGACTGACAGTCAGTATTAAACGGGTGGTAAATTGGCCGATGCGCATGGGTGGTGGCGGCATGTGGAGCGCGCACCGCTGTGGCGCGGTGCGGCTGTGGTGCAACTCTACTGCTACGAAATACGCACAGACGCGCCTGGGGTTGGCACTGGCGGCAACGAAAAAATCCACACGCCCCTGCAGCCGTGGCGGGGTTGTGCACGTTTAGGCACAGAGGCTACTACTTATCGGCAGTTGCAGGCAGTGGTGCGCTCGACAAGCGTGGCCAGAAGCAGTCGATGAAGTTGGTCAGAACGGCGCTGTGTATGCCGTAAATATCAACGGGCTCTGCATAATCATTGGCCGCGTACTTTCCCCAGCGCCCACTTTCGCTAAACACGAAGTACTCGTTGTGCGGCATCTCAAACAGTACACTCGCCATATAGTCGCCTGCTTCAAACAGCGCCTCCCAACTCAGCGAAATCGGCAGTTCTAACCGAAAAGGAGCGGGGGCGTCTGTTTTTGGCAGGGGGTTTTGAACAATCAGCAGGCGTTCATCGCCGATCTCGCGCATGAATGCCTGCAATTGCCGGTACTCTTCGGCCTCGAACAAGACCCCACCGTCTAACGGAATTTTCGCAAAATCTGGACGGAAGCGCACATCGTAGCCGAGCTTATTGATCGCCCGGAACAGCCGCTGCTGAAGTGGCCCCCAGCGCGTCTCATAAGCGGTTTCCGAAATGCCATAGCGTTCCAAAAAAGCCTTGCCTTTCTTCAGGTCGCCCCACTTCCGATCTGGTTTCGATCGCGCATACAGTGCAAATGAAGGGTCGGCGTAATAGGCCGCCAGGCTATCAATCGGCTGTTGGTTGGGCGTACTGCTATTCATCTCTGCACCGTATTTTGTAAAGTTCTCCTCTCCAATTGATGTCGATCGTCGGGGCGCCGCTTCTGGATGAGCGGTGCAAGCCCACGCGCAAGTCGTCGTCTGTCGCGAAAAATGGACGGGCTGCCTGTGGATCCACTTCCGCACCATACGCCTCGGCGAGTGCTGCAAAGACCAGCGTGGCTTGCTCTGGTAGTCTGCCCTGACGCACATTGCCTTTTAAGCACTTGAACGGACGTGCTGCCGCCAGTAAGTCTTCGATGTTTTCAAACATGCACTGCCATTGCGATAGTTTAATTTACGGGTTTTTTGCGAAACCCCTGAAGCGTCCAACTTTGCGCTTTTCGCTATTTTAAGCCGCCCGCTCCTCACGCGTTCACATCGTCTCACTGCCATGGCCAACTCCCTCATCACTCAATACCGCAAAGCGCTCGACGATATCGTAAAGTACGGCGGCGACCTGAACGAGGGCGCTGTGCGCAAGGCCTTCGGGCAGCT
>CAZTEZ010000015.1:0-13473 GCA_964611815.1 uncultured Bacteroidia bacterium
CAGCGGGTTCTTGATCTCGTGCGCCACCTGCCGGGCCATTTCGCGCCAGGCGATTTCGCGTTCCGATTTCGCCAGCTTACGCTGGCTGGCCTCAAACTGCGCGAGCATTTCGTTGTAGGCCTCTACAATGCTGCCGATTTCGTCTTTGCGCTGCCACTGGATTGGCTCGTTGTGCAGGCCAAAGCGCGTGTCGACGAGCTTTTCGCGCAACAGGCGCAGCGGGTTGGTCAGCGAGCGCGAAATGAAGATGCCGGCCGTCGCCATGATGAGGATCATCACGACGTAGACGTTGATCAGATACGCGACGAAATTGCGCAGCTGGCGGCGCAGGAGGTCTTGCTGCAACAGGAAGGGGATGTTCACGAAGCCCTCAATCTCGTTGTTCTCATCCATGATCGGGATGTAGCCGGAGTAGTAGCTCAGCTCGCCAATCTCCTCTTCGACAATGAGATACGGCAGGCGGTCTTCCAACAGCTGCCGGTAGGCTTCGGGGTTAATCAGCCGCGAGACCAGCCCCGCCTCGAAGATCTTTGGTCGCGTGGTGAGGTAGAGGTCGCCTAGATAATCGTAGACGTTCAGGTCAACGCCCAGAATTTCGCTCATCTGGGTGATGAAATCCTGCGAGGCCATGCTGCCACCGGGCATTTGGGTGGCGAGCTCCATTTCGCTGACAAACGCAGGCTCCGATTCCAGATAATTGCCCGCCTTCACCAGCGTGCTGCGCGAATCTTCAACGGTGCTTTCATTGAAAAAGCGCTCGAAAAGCGGGACCGTCAGCAGCCACATTACGATCATCGGCACCAGCGTGAGCACCAGTAGGAAAAACTGCATGCGTTTGGCCAAACTGCCGGGCACCAGTCGGAAGTTCGCCGATTGCCAGTCGCGGATCAAACTCGGCACATACGCCAAAAGCAGCAGTACGGCGTAGAAGTAGAACAAAATCGAAAAGGCCGTCAGCCGGTTGAACAGGCTGGGGCGCTGGGCGCGCACCACGATGATGCGGTCGTTCTTGCGCACCTCAACGAGTTGCGTAAACGCTGGCCCCTTCACCAGCTCGCCATCCGCATTGGCGCCCAGCTCCAATTCGCTGGCATTCAGTGGGAACAGCTGCGGGCCCTCCTGACGCACCAGTTGGCTGTCGACGTACACCGCCACCGACAGATTGGGCGGCAGGCGCAGTTGCTGCTTGATGTCCGCATCCAGCAAAAGCTGTGGGTAGAGGCGGTTGCTCACGTTCGCTTTCGGGTGCAGCTCGATCTGAATCTGCAATCGGCCGTATTCGCGCGAGCGCACCTGGAACTCGCCAACGTAAATATTCTGCGTCACGCTTTTGCTGTAGGGCACGCGGTAGAGGTCGTCGCTGAGCGTGCGCCCAGCTCGGCGGCGCTCCTCGGTGAGGCGGTAGGGCTTTTTGTCGAGGTTCTCGTCGATGCGCCGGCCGTTTTTGAAGAAATACACCTGCGTGTCGTACTGTTTGAAAGCGCCGAGCAAATGCCGGCTAGTTAAGCTGCGGGCAAGCTCCTGAAACGGAAACTCGAGCTGGGCGGTGGTGTCTGGTGGGCGCTGCCAGAGGTAGCGGTCGGATTGAATCGCGCGGACGACACCGTCGAAGGCGGACTCTGTTAGCAGGTTTTTCTGCTCCACAAAGCGCTCAGGCATGGCTTTGATTTCGGCCTGAATTTCGCGCTCGATGCTAATGTTCAGCAGCTGGTTGGTCAGAACCGCCAGCACAAACACCACCCCGAACGTGTGCAGCAGCCGCCATTCACCGATGGCAAACACCGCCTGCCACACGAAACTGAGCAGTAGCAGTGCTAACGCGAAGGTCGGCACGACCGACAGACTCAGCCCCTGTCGCATCGCCACCGGCACCAAGGCCACACCGGCCAGTACCGCAAACGCCACCAGCCATAGCAGCAATGGCCGTCGGCTGGCAAAGAGCATCAGCCGGACGTGCATGAGCAGCAACAGCGAAAGACTGCCGAAGAGCATGGCGATGTCAATCAGCAGCAGCCAACTGGCCCAACTCAGGCTGTAAAAGTCGGAGAGCTGCAGGGAGACCTGCGAGTTCTGCACCGCCCGATTCAACAATGCAAACGCTCCGCCGAATGCAACGGCGACGACCACACTGCCGAGAATCACGCTCGCGATTTCAGCGAGGCGTCCCCGCGCCGCAATCCAATCCAGCACGCGATCCCACGGCCAGTAGCGGTAGAGGTAAAACACGAACAGGAACAGCAGCAGCAGGTTCATCGAAAAATCGCCCAGCGAGGGGCTGATATTGCTGAGTGCCAGTACCTGCGACGAGAAGAACGCCGTCTGATAGAGCGCCACCGGCAACCCCACGAAGAACATCAGCACGCGGGCGCTGACCAGGATCGCCAGCAGCATCAGATCGGTCAGGGCGCTGCTATAGCCTTTGCGTCTGAGCCACACCCGCAAGCCCAGCAACAAGAGCACCCCGCCGCCCACCAGCAGCCAAAGCCCCAGCTTGAGCCAGGGAATACGAAAGGGCGTGGTGTCGTTGAGCACAAAGCTCAGTAGGTGGTCGCCGCGCTCGTCGTTCAGGTTCACGGCCTGCTCGGTAGGCTGCAGGCTGAGTTGGTGCGACTGGAAAAGTACCTCGAGCTGCACCTCGTCGTTGTAGGGCTCTAGGAACAGGTAGTTCTGCAGATACTCGTTCTGAATCGGCGGGTCAATTCGCAGTGGGATGAGGTAGAAGTACACCAGCTCGCCCGCCTGCTTTTTGTAGTTGTAGAACAGATACTGCTCGTCGTTCAGCAGCTCGTTGTTCGTCAAGCGCAGCTGCAACTTGGCAAGCTTCGGCGGGGGGGTAAACTTGCGCGAGCTCCAGCGCTGCAGGCCGTATGCCTGGTGGTGTTCCTGCACCAGAACGTTTGGAAACGACGGGATAGCGAGGCCATCTTTAGCGGGGTTGTGGGTTTCGATGGCTGCAAAACGTTCGTCGAGCGCGCTTTGCACGTCTGCTTGAATACCGGAGAGCAGGCTCGCATCAGGCACCAGTTGCGCCCAGGCGAGTATCGCAACCCCGGCAAGCACCAATAGCCCACCGGCCGCACCTAACAGGCGCTCCCAAAATTGCGGGCGTTTGATATCCATGGCAAACATGAGCAGTAACTGCAGCGAACAGCTGCAATTAAAGCAATTACCGTACCTGAAAGCTGGAATTGTGCGCCTGGTGCAAAGAAATCAGGAGTGGCTGCCAGACAGTCCGCTGAGATTGAAGGGCACCTCTTCGTCGGTGTCGAATTGGGGCGCGAGGAAGCGCTCGAGAACGGCCTCGAGCTTGGTGCGATACTGGTGCGGCACCCTCAAGGTGTGGCGCTCGAACCCGCCGCCGGGCTTGCTAATCATAAACGTGAAGTAGGTCACGGGGCCATCGCGACGCAGGTAGAAGTCGCGAATCTCTTGCCAGCGAATGAGTTGTCGATTAAAGCGCCCGGTAGAGAGGTTGTACTGCAGCAAGTGCACCCCCTGCTCGGTGATAAACTGCGTCAGCAGGTTGCGCAGGCCTAAGTAGTAGAGCGAAATCGACACCAGACCCAAACCCGCCGCCAACAACCAATACACTGGGCTGTGGTTTGTGAAAAATGGCGTATCGGCACTTTCAATACGCTCGAGCTCAACCGCCAGCGCAAAACTCGCCAGCACACAAATGCTTAGGCAGAGCATAAAAAACAGGATAGTGATGCCGACCACCGGCGTCGCCCGCCAACTGATGACTACGCGCCGCACATCCCGGCGCTTCCAGCGCGAGAAGAAATAGAACAAAGGCGCCAGAACGACGATGCCGAACAGCAGGGCCTTTGCGATGATTTCGATGGTGGCGAGCATGTCTGAAGATACGGACTTTTGCGACAATCTACCAACGCTGCGTGCTCATAAATTGTTGCCAGTCAATAGATAATTTTTGACGTACTCGCCAACGCCACTCTCCAAGCTGTATTGGGGCCCCTCCCAGCCAGCAGCTTTCAGTTTATCCATCTGGGCTTCTGTAAAATATTGGTAGTTCGCGCGAATGTCCTCAGGGGTAGGGATGAATTCGATTTTGGCCGGCTGCTGCAACGCCGCGAACACGGCCTCCCCAAAAGCCTTGAACGTGCGCGCTTTACCGCTACCCAGGTTGAAGACGCCCGAGTGCGGCCGCTGCTCCATGAGGTGCAAAATGGCGCTGGTGACGTCTTTCACGTAAATGAAATCGCGTTGCTGCTCGCCATCGGCAAAATCGGGGTGGTGCGACTGAAACAGCTTTAGCTCTCCCGTCTGCTGAATCTGGTTGAACGCTTGAAACACGACGCTCGCCATCCGCCCTTTGTGGTACTCGTTCGGGCCATACACATTGAAAAATTTGAGCCCCGCCCAAAAGAACGGCTGCTCCTTTTGCTCGAGCACCCAGGTGTCGAAGTCTTGCTTGGACTGCCCGTAGGCGTTCAAGGGTTGTAGTTTGGGAATGAGATGGTGGTCGTCGTCGAAGCCGTGTTCGCCACCGCCGTATGTCGCTGCACTCGAGGCGTAGATGAGCGGGATTTGCCAGCGCGTGCAGTACTGAAAAATGCGCTTGCTGTAGTCGAGGTTCAGGCGGTCGAAAAGCTCGGTGTCCGTTTCGGTAGTGTCAGTCCGGGCGCCCAGGTGGAGGATGCACTCGATGCGGTCCTGTTTGTGCGTGAGCCAGTCGAAGAGCCGATCGCGGTCGACGAGCTCCCAAAAGCGCTTGCCGGCGAAGTTGGCGTGCTTGTCTGTGCGCGAGAAATCGTCCACCAAGGCCAGCGCCCGATAGCCCGCCGCATTGAGCGCCGCGACGGTCGCGCTGCCGATAAAGCCTGCCGCACCTGTTACTACGATCATCTGCTCGTGATTTTTGCTGTATCTTCGGGCATGCTCGCCCAAAACGAGTACAAAACTAGCTATTCCTACAGCTTCCTCCAGCGATTATGACTGAAACCCACCCTTTCTCTGCGTTTTCCCGCATCTTCGTGGCGGGCATTGATACCGACGCTGGCAAGACCTTCGTTTCCAGCGTTCTCGTCAACGGCCTGGGTGCCGATTACTGGAAGCCCGTGCAAACCGGCACCGACGAGGGCACCGACAGCGAGTGGATCGGCGCGAACACTCCCGAGGGCACGGTCATCCACCCAGAAGCGTTTCGCTACCGCATTCCGCAAAGCCCCCACTGGGCAGCCAAACACGAAGGCGAGGTGATCGACCCGGACAAAATCATTATTCCGGACACCGACAACAAGCTCATCATTGAAGGCGCGGGCGGGCTCATGGTGCCCATCAACGACGAGACGCTCTACATCGACTGGGTCGAACAGCAGCAGCTGCCTGTTGTGCTGGTCGTGAAGCTCTACCTGGGCTGCATCAACCACAGCCTGCTGAGTCTGGAAGCGCTGCGGGCGCGCACAATCAAATGCCTGGGCATTATTTTCAACGGCGATGAACAGCCTGAGGTGCAGAGCGCCATCCTGGAGTTTGGGCGTACGCAGCAGCTGGCTCATATCCCTGCCAACTCCGAATCGGGGGCTGAGAATTTGCGTAAAGTCTTTGACAGCTCTTTCTGAATTGCGAATGTCTGCAATCCGACCGCTGTTTTTTGACAGTTGAGCACCTGAATAACGCAATTCAGTTACCTTTTTGAGCGAATAACGATTGGCGTGAACGATTTACCCGTAATACTGAGTTAAGACACCGAACACTTCAAGTACAAGTGTTTAGATTAACTCACTTTACAAGAACACTCATGTTGAACAAACTCTTTCTCTACTTCCTGGCACTTTCTTTTGCCCTCACGTTTGTAGCCTGCGACGACGACGACGATGACAACGGCGACGATCCGGCAACCACTGGCAACGTCTCTGCACATCACGCTGTGGCTGATGCGCCCGGTCAGGTGCAAGTTACCGTTGACGGCAATGCCGTAACGACTTTCGGCTTCGGCGAATCATTTGGTTACGCTGCAGTGCCGACTGGCGATCGCATGGTTGCGATTAACCTCAGCGGCTCGACAGACAACCTGGCTGAGGCCACTCAGAACGTGATGGACGGTGCCAACTACAGCATTTTTGCCCATGGCACGGCTGATGCAGCTGACAACTTCCCGATTGCACTGCTTGCACTGGAAGACGACCTGACAGCTCCCGAGAGCGGCAAAGCACACATCCGTGTGGTCCACGCCTCTGCGGGCTCGCCCATCGTTAACATCGCGGCTTCTGCCAACGACACGACGATGATGAGCGAGTATCTGATCGAAGATCTGGCTTACGGCAGCGCTGTAGGCTTCACACCGGTTGATGCTGGCACATATACCTTTGGTATTTATGCCGCCGACAGCGACGCAAAAGTTGCTGACTACCCCGGCAATATGCTCGAAGACGGCGGCATTTACACCATCTTCGCACGTGGCAACCTCGGCGACAACTTTGGCGTTAGTGTGTTCAAGCACAACTGATTGTCAATCTGACTGAATACTGAGCCCCGCCAGTTTTGGCGGGGCTTTTTTTGTGGGTCGATACTGAAGTTTGCTATATTGTCATAATGTTGAGAACCAGTCTGATCTTATGCGCGTTGGCGCTTGTTCTTGTCAGCGCTTGCCGCGACGAGGAGGAGCCGCCTACACCCGTGCTGGGGCAGGATTCGGCGTGGGTGAGGGTTTACGATTACAAACGCGAAAACCCAAGTTTAATGATTGATGGGCAGTCTCCTACCGGCAGCGTCGTGAACGGCTACCGAGCGGTGGCCCCGGGCGAGCGGTCTTTTCAATTGACTTGTTGCTGGGAGGATTTCACAGATAGCTACACGGCCACACTCGAGAAAGACAAATACTATACTCTCGTGTGGCATGGACATGATGGCAGCCACCCCCGAGGTAATACGCCCAGCTACGGCATCCTCTTTTGGCAAGACCCCTCACCTGAGGAGGCAGTACCTGAACAGGCCAGGGTGCGGTTTGTGTCTACTTTTGTTGGCATTGGTTTCTCTGAAGAAGACATACAGTCGCGGTATTTCTTTCATATGTCCGATACGTTGCCAGAGGCGGAGACTAACCCAAGTATCTGGGAGGACACTTTGGAGTACATCCCGAATACCCCTGTGCGCTTTGAATCTAAGGGCGACTCTTCATTCGTTACAGACTTTCAGGCCATTGCACCGGGCTACTATCTGCTGTTTAACACATCGTCGGTAAAGCGCCCTGAGTACGAAGACTTTAACCATTACCGACTTGAAATTGAGGAGTTTTACCTCGCGCCGGGCGAACAGTACTCAATTTTCATCCACCGCGATGGCTTCTGGTGGACGGTCGTGCGCCACAACGCCGATTGACTATCCGCTTTCATATCGCACGCCCAATTCACGGACTATTCCACCGCAACGTGTAACTTTGCAGGCCGAGCACTGCTGTCTGAAGTGCATCGGCCACTATGCGGAACATACTCACCATACTCGGGCGCGAAGTCGCCGCGTTTTTCGACTCGCTGATCGCTTACATCGTCATCGTAGTGTTTCTGACGGGCGTGGGGCTGTTCATGTGGGTGTTCGCCGGCAACGTGCTCGAAAACCAGCAGGCCAGCCTCGAAATCCTGTTTTCGATGGGGCCGTGGTTCTACCTGTTTCTGATTCCAGCGATCACGATGCGCTCGTTCGCCGAGGAGTTCAAGACCGGCACCATCGAGATGCTCAGCACCAAGCCCGTCACCGACTGGCAGATTCTGATCGGGAAGTACCTCGGCGCGGTCATCCTCGTGTTTCTGGCGCTGCTGCCCACGCTGGTGTACTATTTCACGATCGTCGATTTGGGCGAGCAGTCTTTCAATTTAGACACCGGCGCCACCTGGGGCGCGTACATCGGGCTGTTCGGCATCGGCGCGGTCTACTGCGCCATCGGCGTGTTTTGCAGCACACTGACCAGCAACCAGATCGTCGCGTTTATCGCCGGCGTGTTCGGCTGCTTCGTGATGTTCATGCTCTTCGACTTCCTCGCCGAGCTCGACCTCTGGGGCGCGTCTCGGGACGTCATCGCCAAAATCGGCATGGCCGAGCACTACCGCAGCATCAGCCGCGGCGTGGTCGACTCACGCGATGTGGTGTACTTCCTGAGTGTCACGGTGCTCTTTTTGGCACTCGGTAAAGTCGTGCTCACCGCCCGTAAGCAGTAAATTCAGTTAAGCCTACGACCAGAGATGAACCGCAAACAAACGTATATTAACATCGGGCTGCTGATCGTGATTCTCCTGCTGCTCAACCTGCTGGGCAACAGCTTCTTTAAGCGCGCCGACCTCACAAGCGAGGGCCGCTACTCACTCACCGACCTCTCGAAACAGACCGCCGACACCCTCGATGCCATCCTCAACGTGCGCGTCTACCTCGCCGGCGAAGACCTTCCGCCCCAGACTGAGCAATACCGCCAGAGCATCCAAGCGTTTCTGGAAGACTATAAAGCCTACGCCGGCACCAACTTGCAGTACCAGTTCGTAGACCCCACCGGCAAGCCTGAACTCATTCGCGAGCTGCAACAGAAAGGCGTCGAGCGCGTGCCCATCGACGTGCGCAAAGACGGCAGCGTTTCGCGCTCGTGGGTGTACCCGGCCATGGTGCTCAACTACCGCAAGGAAGAGGACATCGTTAATCTTTTGCTGTTCGATTGCAACGTCTCGCCGACCGGGCAGTACTTCTGCGATTACCTAAAAGCCGAGGCCGAACTGGAGTATAAGTTCACGAGCACACTGCGGCGCATGGTGCTCGGCAAAAAGCGCATCATCGGCATCCTCGCCAGCAACACCGGCTACACCCCGCGCTTGATGCAAGAAGTGCTGCGCGAGTTGGGCAAGCGCTACAAGGTCATCACCGCCCGCGTAGATAGTGGCCAGGCAATTCCGACGACTAAAGAATTCCTGCCTCCCGAACAGCGCAAGGCCATCAAGGGTGAGGGCATCGATGTGCTGATCGTGCCCCAACCCGCGCGCCCGTTCACCGAGCGCGAGAAATACGAAATCGACCAACACATCATGCGTGGTGGGCGCGTGCTGTGGGTGCTGGACGGGTCGGGTATCGACCACGCCTCGTTCCAGAACAGCGAGACCGGCGTGGTAGTCAGCGAGCCGCTAAACCACAACCTGGACGATATGTTCCTGAAGTATGGCTTCAAGCTGAACAAAGATCTGGTGCAGGACATGCGTGCATACGAAACCGTGGTCGTCGCCACCTATCAGGGCCGCCCACGGACGGAGTTCCGCACCTGGCCCTACTTCCCGATGTCGCAGCAGCTGGCCGACCACACTACAACGAAGAACATCAACGCCGTCACCTTCCGGTACGTCAGTTCACTCGACACGCTGGCGATGGAGCGCGTGAAGTTCACGCCGCTGGTGTTCTCCAGCCGGTTCAGCCGTTCGCTGAGCTCGCCCGTGGCGGTCAACTTCAGCAAAACCATCAACCAGCCGCCGCCCGCTGAAGTCTTTGATGGCAAAGGCAACGAGCCGCTGGTGCTCCTGGCAGAAGGCGATTTTATTTCACTCTACCAGGGCCGCGAGGTGCCGACGGATGAAACCGCCCAGAACAAGCCCAGCGCCGTCTTTCTGGCGAACACCAGCTTCCCGAACAAGCAAATGATCATCGCCGACGGCGAGTTCCTGCTGCCCGACCACCTGCCCGGGCGTGACAATATGCCCTTCGACAACCTGCCGTTTTTGATGAACAGCATCGACTACCTCATCAACGACACCACCTACGCGGCGATGCGCTCAAAGGACGTTGCCGAACGCCGCCTGAGCCCGGTGGCTATTAAAAACAGCAAGACAGAAATTCAGCTGGTGAACCTCGGCGGGCCGATTTTGTTTGTAATACTCTTCGGTGTCGGGCGTTATGTGTATCGCAAACGCAGATTTGCCAAACCCATCGTTTAAAGTTTTGGGATAGGGCAAACTAGATGGGTAAGTTGAGGCTAAATTGTTGACCTAATGAAGAAAAACACGACAACCTGGGTGATGGTCACGCTCGTGATTGTACTCGCTTCGTTTTACATCGTGACGATGGGCGAAGACGAGTCGACGCTCGACCAGGAAGCGACCAGCTTTTCGGTGAGCGACACGGCCGCTGTTACTGAGGTGCGCCTGGCACTGGAGATCAATAAAGAGCAGCGGCAGCAGATTACGCTCACCCGCGTGGAGGACGGCTGGCGTTTGGATGGTAAATACGGCGTGGTACCCCAGCAGATGCGCGTCTTGCTCAAAACGCTACAGAACCTCGAAGTGCGCGGCCCCGTGCACCCCAACGCCAAGGAGAACTACCTGAAAGACCTCCGCAAGCGCCAGATTCGGGTGGATGTCGTCAGCAGCAAAGATGGCGATTCGAAGACTTTTTTCGTCGGTGGAGACACACCCGATAAAAAGGGCACCATCATGCTGATGAAAGGCGCTGAAGACCCTTACATTGTAGAGGAGCCTGGCGTGGATGCGACGCTTTTCCCGCGCTTCCTGCCGGAGTTCGAGAGCTATCAGGAAAAGATCATCTTCAATGTGCGGGCTGACGACTTGCAGCAAATCGACGTGCGCTTTCTCGGGCCCGATAGCTCTTTCACGCTCTTGCGCAAGGACGGTGAGAGCAAGTGGCAGCTCAAAAACGGCCAGGCGGCGCCTGTGCCCGTGAAGAACTACCTCGGCAATTTCAAGGGCAAAGTCTACGCCCGCGCCTACGCCGAGGCGCAGTACCCGACGGTGCGCGACTCGCTCAAGCAGTTCGACCCCAACGCGCGGCTGACGCTGCGGAAGTTCGACGGCCAGCAGGTCGTCGTCAACCTCTACGAGCGCCGCGACAACATCAACGAGTACTGGGGTTGGCGCAAAGACGAACAGCAGCTCATGCGCATCCAGCGGGCGGTCATCGATAAGTTCCTAGTGCCCAAGCGCTTCTTCCGACCGCTCGACGGGCCCTTTGGCAAAACGCAAGACGCCCCCATGTAATGGCTGAAAACACACAAAACGATTGGTTCGCCACCTGGTTCGACAGCCCCTACTACCACCTGTTGTACCAACACCGCGACCACCAGGAAGCTGCCGCGTTCATCGACGCGCTGGTAGACTACCTGCGCTTTCGCAAGCATAGCCATATTTTGGACCTCGCCTGTGGGGCCGGGCGCCACAGCAACTACCTGGCCACCAAAGGCTTCAAGGTGACCGGCCTTGACTTGTCGGCTGAAAGCATCGAGCGCGCCAAAGCCAACGCTCACCAGAATGCGAGCTTCGGCGTGGCCGATATGCGCGAGTTGGGCTACAAGGCTGAGTTCGACCACGTGCTGAATCTTTTCACCAGTTTCGGCTACTTTGATGACTTCGCAGACAATCTGAAGGTACTGCAGGGCGTCTTCAAAGCGCTGAAACCTGGCGGGCGATTCGTGCTCGACTACCTGAACCCTGCCCGTGTGCAGGCCGGTTTGGTGCCCGAAGAGCGCATCGAGCGCGAGGGCGTTACTTTCGAGATCACCCGTCGCATCGAAAGCGAGCGCGTGAAAAAGCGCATCGCTATCACCGACGGCGACCAACAGCAGGTGCACGAAGAGAGCGTGCAGCTCATCGAATCGCCACAGTTGCAGAAGATGCTGAAAGACAGCGGCTTTCTGGTGCAGCAAATCTGGGGCAACTACGAGCTGAAGCCCTACCAACCCAGTGCGTCGCCCCGCATGATTTTCCTCTCGCAAAAGCCGTATTGAAACTGTAACTTAACCGCTAACCTTCTGCCCAAACGCACGTGAGCGACGAGATCATCCCCTTCCACCAGCCCTGGTTTACCGACGCAGAGCGTCAGGCGGTGCTCGATGTGCTGGAAAGCGGCTGGCTCGCCACCGGTGCCAAAACCGCTGATTTTGAAGCGGCTGTGGCCGAATTGATTGGCGTGCCAACGAGTGTGGGGGTCAGCTCGTGCACGGCGGGCTTGTTCATTGCGCTGAAGGCGCTTGGCATCGGGCCGGGCGATGAAGTGCTGGTGCCGACCATCACGTTTTCGTCGACGGCGAATGTCGTCATCCATTGCGGGGCCAAGCCGGTCTTGGTTGACGTTCAGCTCGATACGCTGAACATTGACATCGAATCGGCAGCCAACCACCTGAGCGATCGCGTGCGCGCGATTATGCCGGTGCACGTCGCGGGCCACCCGTGTGATATGCATACGCTGGTCAACTTCGCTGAAACGCATGACCTGGCCATCATCGAAGACTGCGCCCATGCGCTGGAAGCGAGTTACGACGACCAGCCGATCGGGACTTTTGGCTTTGCTGGCAGCTTCAGTTTTTACCCCAACAAGAACGTAACGGCCGGCGAGGGCGGCATGCTCGTCTCGGCCAATGAGCAGATCGACGAGCGCTTCCGCCTGCTGCGCAACCACGGCCTGACCCTCGATAGCTTTGAGCGCGAGAAGACCGGCTTTCGGCAGTATGACATTGCACTGCCGGGCTATAAACTGAACATGAACGACTTGCAGGCGGCACTTGGCCTCGCGCAATTCGAGCGGGTGGGGGAGATGCACGCGTCGCGCAAGCGTCTGGTCGCGCGCTACACCGAGGCCTTCGCAGACATGGACGGCATCAGCTGCGTGCAGCCACTCGACAACACCGAGAGCGGCCACCACCTGTTCATTCTGCAAGTCGACCCTCAGATGCTGAGGATCACCAAGACAGAACTCATGGACCGCATCATCAGTCGGGGCGTGCGTTTGTCGTTGCATTTCAAGCCGATACACCTGTTCAGCTACTACCAGTCCGTCGGCTACCAGCGCGGGGACTTGCCGGTGGCTGAAGCTGCCTATGAACGCATCTTTAGTCTGCCGCTGTTCCCAAAAATGACGGATGAGCAACAAGCGCACGTGATCGACATCGTGCGGGAGGAAATCGAAAACACCAAACGCTGATGGCCAGCTTCGAGGCCACATACGTACCAACTGCGGCGGTCGATCGGGCGGCGTGGGAGGCGTTTTTGGCGGAATGTCCCGACGCGCCTGTTTACGTACAGCCTTGGTACTTGGATGCCGTTACTGACCAGCGCTGGAGTCTGGTACTGGTGTACCAGGGCGAGCAGTTGGTGGCCGGGCTCCCGTTGTACCTCAAGCACAAATACGTGTGGCAGTACAGCTATCAGGCGCCGTTTTCGCAGACCTGGGGGCCGATCCTCCACCCAAGCGTGCTTGGGCAGAAGCATCCGTATGTGAAGCTCGACCGGCTGTTCGCCAGTCTGATCAAAGCACTGCCTGAAAAGCTGGCCGACCACCAGTTTGCGGCGCCACCCGAGCTGACTTATCTCCGGCGCTTTCACGAGGCAGGCTACACGCTTAACACACGCTATACGTTTCATATTCAATCAGATGCGCTATCTGTTGATCAGCTGCCGCAACTGTATGATAAACAGACGCGCAAAAACCTGAAAGCACTGGATGCGGTTGAGATGCTACCTGCCAGCCCAGACGATTACC
>CAZTEZ010000015.1:13483-18188 GCA_964611815.1 uncultured Bacteroidia bacterium
CTCTGTACTGCCCCATGCTCACGGCCATTTTCAGAGTGACTTTTACACGACGACTGGTCTGCGTCTGATCCAAGCCGGGCTGAACGAAAGTAGTTTGCTGCTCTACAAAGCTGTGCTGGATGGTGCAGTGATTGGGATTAAAGTCATCGCACAAGACCGCAACTCTTGGCGTAGTATCATGGGCATTACGCATGAGGCGCACTGGGAAATCAGTCCGAACACCAAAATGTTTCATTGGGCGATTTCCAAAGCACTGAAAAATGCTTGCACCTTCGATTTTGAAGGCGCCATGATGCCCGCCATCGCGCGCTACTTTAGTAGATTTGGTGGAACGCCCGTCCCATACATTAATCTCAGACGCCGATGCCTAACCAAACTCACCTTGCCGAACCGATCGTCTTAGCCCAAAAGCCGTCGATGTTCACGCACATGCTGGCCGAATTGCGCGATGAATTGCTGCAAAAAGACCGCATGAAATTCCGCTTTAATGCCGAGCGCGCCAGCGAAATCATCGCGTACGAGCTGAGCAAGTACCTCGATTACGATGAAGTGGAGGTTACGACGCCCTTGGGCACAACGACTTGCCATAAGCTGAAGAGCCAGCCGGTGCTGACGTCTATTCTGCGCGCTGGCCTCGTGATGCAAAACGGCTTCATGCGGGTCTTCGACCAAGCCGACAACGCTTTTGTGAGCGCCTATCGCAAGTTTACCACTGGCGACGACTTCGTAGTCGATATCGAGTACACGTCGATGCCTGACATCGAGGAACGTACGCTCATTATGCTCGACCCGATGATTGCCACTGGCCGCAGCATGGTGCGTGCCGTCAAAAAAGTGCTGGAAGGCGAGGGCGAGCCTGCGGCGCTTTACATCGCGACACTGATTGCGAGCGAGGAGGGCATCGAATACGTGCGCCGCAACCTGCCCGAGGCGCGTTTGTTCGTCGGCGATGTGGATAGCGAACTGACGGCCAAGGCGTACATCGTGCCCGGTTTGGGCGATGCGGGTGATCTGGCGTTTGGCGAAAAGTCATGAGTCTATTCAATAATCGAGTAGGCCCAACGGCTTCTTAAAACACTATGTGGGAGATTATCCTGACGTATCTGGGGGTGATGGGCATGACGGCGCTGAAGTTCATGCCGGGTGCGGCGCTGGCTATTGTAGCTGGCATGGGCTTTTTTGAGCAGATTATCGTCACGACTGCCGGCGGCACCATGGGCGCTGCCGTTTCGACTTACCTGGGCGCGTTTATCAAAGAGAAGATTCAGCACTTCAAACAGCGCCGACGGATCAAACGGGATAGTGAGGCGTTTCAGAAGACCAAGAAGCCCAAGAAGAAAAAGAAGAAAGAAGGCCCGAGTCTATCCCAAAAAGTGTGGGATCGCTTTGGCCTGGTGGGGGTGGCGCTCCTGACACCGCCATTTTTCACCCCGCCCATCGGCCCGGCTCTGGCGGTAGGTTTTGGAGCCAACAAGCACAAGGTCGTGCTCTACATGTTTGTGAGCATGCTGCTGTGGTCGATTCTGTTCGCCTTCTTGGGCGAAGCCTTCGTGGACGCAATAATCGACATCGGTTTGATGTCGCCAGACAGTGCCAGCGAGGCAGCTGAGGCGGCCAAAGAGATCCACGACGCGGCGAAGAAGACGAACCCGGTGCCGGGCAAGTGACAACTTACCCAACCCTCGGTACATCCTGAGGCGCAGCCGAAGGAACTACACCTATTATTGAGCGCAAAACTTCATCAGAAGTTCCTTCGGCTGCGCCTCAGGATGTGCCGTCTAAATGGGCGGTACAAAAAACGCCCACTCAAACTTGAGTAGGCGCTGAAAAGTTAAAGCCTAGTTACTGGGTTATTGGTTGGCAGCGTCGTAGCGCTTTTTCAGTTCGGGCTCTTCGGGCAACTCCAGGCGTGCGGCGATTTGCCATACGGCGCGGGCCGCTTGCAGGTTGTCCGTCTGCTGGTCAGAGGCCTTTTTCATGTACTTGTAAGCCTTGCGCAGCACCTCGTTTTGCTCTTCCATCTTCTTGTCGAGCTTGGCCTGCTCGCTGGTCGGAATCTCACGGATTTCCTCGTCCATCTCCTTCGACTGGTTGATGTAAACACCACCCAAGTTGAAGTTGGCGATAAAGTTGTCCGGCTCCTGCTGAAGCACTTTTTTGTAGCTCGAAACGGCTTTGTCGAGGTCTTTGCTCTCGACCATCGTCGCGTAGTTGATGAGCAGCTTCACGTTATCGGGGTCCTTTTCCAGGGCCTGCTCGAACTTCTTGATGCCCTCGTCGTAGAGGTCGGGGTTGCTCTGGTAGACCTGCAGCTCCATGTCGCGGATGGCCTCGCTGTCCGGGAAGTCGCGTTTGGCTTCCTCGATGGTCGCCAGGGCCTTGTCTTTGTCGTCTTTGTGCTCCGAGTAAATGAAAATCAGGTTCTCGTACACCTTTGCGATGTTCGGGTCCTCCTGCTTCAGCTGGTCTTTGATCGAGTTGTACTTATCGAGGCCAGCGCGGAAATCAGCGACCGCATCGTCGTAGTTCTCCTGATTTACATTCACAAAGCCCCGAAGCACCAGTGAGTTGTACTCCAACTGGGCCATACCAAGGTCTTTCGCCAAGTCAAGCGACTTGTTGATCATGTCTTTGGCGACATCATACGCTTCAAGCTCAGAATATGCCGCGACGGCCTGCTGGTACAGCGCCTGCCATAGCACGACGTACATCTGCTTGTTGCCATCTACAAAGCGGCCTTTGTCGTCCAGCTTTTTGGCTTTCATAAACGCGTCATACGCATCCTGGGCATAGCTGGGGTACTTTTTCAGCAGCGCCTCGCCTTCAGCCTTGGTGTCCGGGTTAGTCAGCTTGCGCGCGGCGAGCTGGTAAATACCCATGTAAGAGCGGCCGAGGTAGCTGTAAGCTTTGGCCTGGTCTTTTTCCTTGAGATCCGAGGGGTTCTGGAGGGCAGTTTTGAAGTTGTCGACGGCTTCCTCGTAGGCGCCTTCATCATAAGCGAGCACGCCGCTGATGACTTTCGACTTCTGCGCGAAAATACTGAGCGGCAGCAGCGCCACCAGAAATAGCGTAATTAGCGTTGAGCGATTCATGTGTAACTGGTTTAACGTAGTTGTTTGGGACGAATTTATGTTAAAAGGCCCCGGGTTTCAAACGCCGGGGCCGTCATTTTCAGTCGGTTTTGGAATAAAGTCTGTTCGTAAAACAGGCTTCATCCAGCGCTTACTCGTTGCCAGGGTCAGTGATGACGGCCTCATCTGGGGCATCATCTTCGTCGTCAGACTTGGCAACCTTGACGACGCTGGCGATCTGATCGTCTTTTTTCAGGCGAATCAGACGCACGCCCTGCGTCGCGCGGCCGGTGATCGGAATCGGCGTAACGGACATCCGAATCGCTAGGCCGTTTTTCGTCAGGATCATCAGCTCTTCGCCGTCATTGGCTTCCACCAGACCGATCAGCTTACCCGTTTTGGGCGTAATGTTGATGGTCTTCAGGCCTTTGCCACCGCGACTCTGAACGCGATATTCCGTCAGGTTGGTGCGCTTGCCGTAACCGTTTTCAGATACAGTCAGCAGTTCACCGTGTTCTCTGTTCACAACGACCATGCCAACTACCTCGTCCTCCACCTCGTCGTCCAGACGAATGCCCCGCACACCGGCGGTGTTGCGGCCCATCGGGCGGGTGTCGCTCGCCTCGAATCGGATGGCATTGCCATTGCGCGTGCCGAGTACGACTTCGTCGTCTTCCTGCACCAGTTTGGCGGCCAGTAACTCGTCACCGTCCTTGATACTGATGGCGATGATGCCATTGGCACGGGGGCGGCTGTACTCCTCGAGTGAGGTCTTCTTGATTTGGCCCTGCTTGGTGGCCATCATCACGAAGTTCGAGTTCAGGAACTCCTCGTCCTCCAGATTCGGTACCGTCATGAACGTGAGGATGGTGTCGTCCTTCTCAATCTGGATGAGGTTCTGGATCGCACGGCCTTTCGTCGAGCGAGAACCCTCAGGAATCTCGAAGACCTTCAACCAGTAGCACATGCCTTTTTCGGTGAAGAAGAGCATGTAGTTGTGCGTGCTGGCGATGAAAATGTGCTCTAGGAAGTCCTCCTCACGAGACGACGCGCCTTTGGCACCCGTGCCACCGCGACGCTGCTGTCGATAGCCTTTGAGCGCGGTGCGTTTGATGTAGCCGGCGTGCGAGATCGTGATCACCACGTCTTCGTTCGCGATCATATCCTCAACGCTGAAGTCCTCGGCCGAGTGCACGATCTCCGTGCGGCGCTCGTCGCCGTACTTCTTCACCATTTCGGCGGTCTCGTCTTTGATGATCTGCATGCGACGGCCCTCGGTGGCGAGGATGTCTTTCAGGTCTTCGATCAGCTTGAGCAGGTCCTCGTATTCTTTGCGAATCTTGGTCACCTCCAGGTTGGTGAGGCGCTGCAGACGCATGTCGAGAATCGCTTTCGCCTGGATTTCGCTGAGTTCGAACTTCGAGATCAGGCCCTCCTTCGCTTCATCCGGCGTTTTCGATGCACGGATGAGCTTGATGACCTCGTCGAGGTTGTCCAGAGCGATGATCAAGCCTTCGAGGATGTGCGCACGGTGCTCGGCCTGCTCCAGTTCGTACTGTGTGCGGCGGGTGATGACCTCGTGGCGGTGCTCCACGAAGTGGTGGATCATCTGCTTGAGGTTCAGCTGCTGCGGG
>CAZTEZ010000016.1:0-18144 GCA_964611815.1 uncultured Bacteroidia bacterium
GCGCTTTTGCTTAATGGTGACCATGGGTTGTTTAGAGGATGGGGTACACTACAACGAAGGGGTAGTCGTATGTAAATGTGAAATACTCCGCATAGCTCAAAATAGGGCCATTTTCGAGAGGAATGACCGATTTAGTTTGCCCTTTGAAGTTCTGCCCGGAGCGGCTTAACAGGTCACCAACAACCTTTACTGAGACCGGTGGATTGTCTGGGTAATCACCATAATCTCCGATTAAAAGAGCAGTTCTGAGTTCAAATTCTTCATTTGCCGACGCAAGTGTTACGGCTTCTAGTGTGTAGACTGTTCCGTTTTTAGACGTGACCTCAAAGTCAGAAGCCTGCAGTGTTTTCGGGTCCACTTCTTGCGAAAAAACAATCGGCATGCCGTCTTTGCCAGGGGCTTTGCGATGCAGAATCCTAGATCTTGGGGGTAGGGCGTTGTCTAGTCCGAAAAAAACGGTGAGTATAACCGCTTCTTTGCTTTTCTCGATCTCTGGGACTTTGTCAGAAAGTTTATTTTCGCGCCGTTGACTATTACAACCGCTAAGCATGCAACAGACAACTACGTTTAAGATGATTAAAACCAGTGTGTGTCCGCGTAGAGTTGAAGCCATAAGGTTTGAATTGTGTAGAACTAACACATAAATTATGTTGAATGTAGCTTAGTTGCTAGCCAAGTACAAAGCAGGTACATCATTTGAAATTATGCATAACAATCCAAATCAAGACAGCTTCGTAAGACTTATTCGTAAGCAGCATTACCTGAACGGCAAATGGACTGACGGCCACAACGATAGCCAGCTCACCGTCGCCAATAAGTACACCAAAGACGAACTCGTGACGCTGACGCTGGCCTCACCGGCGCAAGTGTCGCAGGCGATTGATGCCGCAGATCGCGCACAGGGGGCGTTTCGAAAGTTTTCGGCTCAACAGAAAGCTGAGCGGCTGGAAGCTCTCGCTGGCAAGCTACGCGAAAAGCGTGAGGCATTCGCACATCTGATTTGTGCCGAGGCCGGTAAGCCCATCGCGTATGCGAAGACGGAAGTCGAGCGCGCTCTTACGACCCTCAAGTTTGCCGCCGCTGAATGCCTGCGCAACGGGGGCGAGTACGTGAACGTCGATTACAACGCCGGCGAAGGGCGTACGGCTTTCGTCAAGCGCTTTCCGATGGGCCCGGTGGCGGGCATCACGCCCTTCAATTTTCCACTGAATTTGGTGATGCACAAGGTCGCGCCCGCCCTGGCGGTGGGTGCGCCCATTATCATCAAACCCGCCTCAAAAACACCACTAACGGCACTAGCGCTTGCCTCGCTCATCGATGAGCTGGACTATCCCGAGGGCGCGTTCAATGTGATTGTGGCGCGCGGTTCGCACACTGAGTCGCTGGTGACGGACGACCGTGTAAAGCATCTGTCGTTTACTGGCAGCGACACTGTGGGGTGGAGCCTGAAGGGGCAGGCGCAGAAAAAGCACGTGACCCTGGAGCTCGGCGGCAACGCGGCGGCCATCGTCGATGCCGGGGTGGACGTGAAAAAAGCCGCCGCGGCGACAGCTTACGGCAGCTTTCTGTACGCCGGGCAAATTTGTATTTCCACCCAGCGGGTGATTGTTCACAAGGATGTGTACGACGAATTCGAGGCGACACTACTGGATGCCACCGCCCGCACCCACACCGGCGACCCTAGCGACGAGCGCACCGTCAACGGTCCGATGATCAGCGACGATGACCTCCAGCGCATCGATACTTGGGTGCAGGAAGCGCGCCAGGGGAAAGCGGAGATTCTGATGGGCGGCGAAATTCGCTCGGAAAAGCACAATCTATACGCGCCCACGATTATTCGCGACTTCAAATCGGATATGAAAGTCGCTGAAGAAGAGGCCTTTGCACCAGTCGTAGTCATCGAACGTGTGAATGATTTCGAAGAAGCGCTTGAACGCGTGAACGACTCCCGCTATGGCTTGCAAGCTGGCGTGTTCACGGACAGCGTTGCGCACATGAAGCGCGCCCACGAGGCACTTGAAGTCGGCGGTGTCATCATCAATAGTGTGCCGGGCTTCCGGGTCGATAGCATGCCCTACGGCGGCGTGAAGGACTCTGGCCACGGCCGGGAGGGCGTGAAATACGCCATGGAGAGTATGACCGAGCCGCGGTTGTTGGTGTACTAATACCCGGAACCAGGATTTCCGGGATTGGCGAAGACAGGATTTACAGGATTTTCTGAATACCAAGTGATCTGGAAAATCCTTGGTCATCTTGCAAATCCTGGTTCTAGTCAGAACACCTTCCGCCACCACCGCACCAAAAAGCAGCGCTTTTTTTCGGGAGTATCTTTCTCACTTTCAGTCAACTCGCCGGCAGCGATGCGCTTGGCTTGCTCTTCTTTCCAGGCGGGTCTCCAGCGCTTTTTGATGGCCTTGTGTGCGGGCTTGATGTCGCGCCACAAGCGCTTCTTGGCTTTGTTGGCGGCTAGCGAGGGCAGGTAATCGCCCGGCAGTTCGATCTCGACGGGTAGGTAAGTGTGCACGACGCTGTCTTGAGCGGTGGTGTCACTCGCCAGGCTGGTGTCGCGCGCCGTGGTGTCCGGGGCAGGGGGGAGGCTGTCCTCAGAGATGTGCAGGGTGTCGTCGCGGTAGTGGGTGGGGTCGTAGTCGGGGTTGTTTTTTCGGAAGCGTTTGATCGCACCGGGCCCCAGAAAACGTTTGGGCTTACGGTCGACTTTCCACTGAAAACCTTCCAGCTTGATCTTATCACCCGTCGACTCCGCCATCGGTAGAAAGGTGCCTTCGGGGTTCTGATTGAACTTGATCTTTTTCGGTTGGTTATCTTCCAGAAAAACTTCTGCTGAAATACCCGTTGCGCGGTTGGTGCCTTCGTAGATATACGTGTCCTCGCCCTGCTCTACGAAGTACAAACTTTCCGCATTGCCCTGCACGCGAAGGTGCACGAGCTGATTGTCCTCGAATTTGCCGAACATATCCAGCCCCTTCAGCTGGTTAAAGTAATCCTGTATTTCTAAACTGACAGAGAAGGCGTTACGATAGATCGCCATCGAGTCGATAGCTTCATTGATGATCCAGAGCTTGATCGTATCGCCCGTCACCTGGTTTACGCCACTCCAGACGATGGGTTTGCGGAAGAGCAGCAGCATCGAGTCCTGCCGATCGTAGACCATCGAGTCGGCCACAGCTTCAATGTCCGTGAATAAAGCCTCCGCATTTCGGAAGGCCTTCAGATACTGCTGGCCGTTTGCGCTGTCGTCGATAGAGTAGAGTGTGTCGGCGTAAATTTCGGCAGTGTCATTTTCGTAAAAGTTAACCGCCCAGGGGTTACGCATGATCCAGGTCTCTTTCGTGGCGCGATTGAAATAGGCCGAGTCTCCGTACAGGATCATGGTCGTGTCCTCGTTTTCGGCCTGGATGTCGCACTTGCCCCAGCCCTGCTTCGTGAGGTCGTCGTAGTAGAGCGTATCGCCGGCGATGAAGTAGCTGCTGTCGCGATAGCTCGGGTTGTCGTAGAGCAGGCCCTGCTCGTTTTTGGTGTCGAACCAGCCGCCCTCGGTGTACATCTCCTGGTTGTCTTCGCCGGTGATGCACGTCGGCGAAACGAAGAACGCCACTTCGGTGCTGGCGTTGTAAAACAGCGTGTCGGCCACCAGCACGTACTCCTCGCCGGTGAGTGTAACGTCGGTGTAGAACTTCGCGTCGTCGGTGTCCGTGTAGTAGTACCCCTTCAGGCTCGTGAGCACGTTCGAGGAGTCGGTCAGCTGGCCGTTACGCGGGTAAAAGCCGTACTTCTGGAGGCGATAGTAGGTCATGCGATCCGTCAGCAGTTCCCGGTCGGGCTGAATGAGCCGGATGTTGTCGTAGAGCTCCACGATTTTCGTTTTGCCATCGTGGGTGGCTTTGTAGGCGAATAGCTCCACGCTGTCGGTCATCACGACATGCACATTGCCCTCGGCATCAATAAAATCGCGCTTATCGTAAATATAGGCTTGGTCCGCGTAGAAGTAGGTCGAGTCTTGTAGCAGCGCCACATTGCCGATCAGCTTTTTCACCTCCTCGCCCCCGCGTTTTTCATACTCCAGTACGTCGGCGTTCAGAATCTGCACCTGCTTGCGCTCACCGGGACGGTCTTCCTGCGCCCACAGCTGGGTGGGCAGGAGGCAAAACAGGAGCAGATATACAAACTGGCGGTTCACGGCTGCAAAGCTAGTGCTTTTCAGTGGCGATTAGCTAACGCCAGACGAACACAAAACTTGCGCCAACTGCACAGCAGATGCCATCAGCTTTCGCGTTCTCGGCGAATGATTTCGTCCATCTGCCGCAGCGCTTCGTTACAACCGATTTGTAGTTCGGTCTCCAGGTTGCTGCTCACAGTCACGGGCGCAAACTGATGGCCCGTCAGCAGTTCAAATACTTCGATGTAGCGCGCGCGGATTTCCATCACGACCTCATTGGGCAAGTCGGGCAAGGTTTGACCCTCGTGGCCCTGGAAGTCGTTCTGAATCAGCCACTGACGCGCAAATTCCTTGCTCAGTTGTTTCTGGGGTTCGCCTTTCGCCTGGCGCTCGTCGAAGCCCTCGGCGTAGAAGTAGCGCGAGGAATCGGGCGTGTGCAGCTCGTCGGCCAGCAGTATCTGGAAGTTGCGGTTGCCGAACTCGTACTTCGTGTCGGCCAATATCAAGCCGCGCGACTTCGCGTATTCGGCGCCGTGCTTGTACAGCTCCATCGCGTAATGGCGAATCTGCCCCCACTCATCACCCGGCACCATGCCGGAAGCGATGATATCGCGCTCACTGATGTCTTCGTCATGGCCCACCTGCGCCTTAGTGGTCGGCGTCACGATGGGCTCGGGCAGTTGGTCGTTCTCGTTCAGGCCGTCAGGTAAAGGCACGCCGCAAATCTCGCGCAACCCCGCCTTGTATTTACGCCAGGCCGAGCCGCACAGATAGCCCCGCACGATGACTTCGATGGGGTAGATTTCGCACTTGGTGCCGATCATGGCGTAGGGGTGAGGGATGGCGAGCAGGTGATTCGGGCAAACTTGCTCAGTCTGCTCCAAAAAGAACACTGCCAGTTGGTTCAGCACCTGGCCTTTGTTCGGAATCGGCTGGCGCAGAACGTGGTCGAAAGCCGACAGGCGGTCGGTGGCCACCAGCAGGACGAAGGCCTCGTCGATGGTGTAAATGTCGCGCACTTTGCCGGCTCGGCGCGTAAAGTGGCGGTCAAAACTCAGGTCAGTAGATTGCAAGGCTTGCATACCCATGAAATTGAGAAAAAAACAAACCCGGCGCATCTGCGCCGGGTATTCCTTTCCCAGTAAATTTTCCCTGTCGTTACACTGTGTGAGCCAGTTTCAACTGTGTTGGCTCGATTGACTTATTGCAATGTAAACTTCTTGCTTTGTGTCTGCTGGCCGTCCGTGAATTGGAAGACGTAGGTTCCAGGGCTGAGGTTGCTGGAATCCAGTTGCGTCTCGAAGCTGCCTGGTAGCACATCCATCTGCTCGAGGTAAACGATGCGGCCCTGCATATCAGTCACCTGGATGTCCAGCTTCTCAGACATAATCAGCATGGAAGCGAAGGTGACGGGGCCACGCGAGGGTACCGGGAAGAGCTTGAAGGGCGGTGCGTCTAGTACTTCGTCGTCGATGGGGCCAGCGGGGGCGGTTTTCAGATAGCCCAGGTCCACGCAGTTGCCCAGAGAGGCGAACGAGAGTGCATTGGAAGCCCAGGTCGAAATACTGGCTGGCAGGCAAATGGTGGCCGTGAAGTTGAACCAGCCTGTGGGGTGCAAGCACAAGAGCTTGTGGTTGGGCCCGCACTTGATATTGTCGACTTCAATCGTGTACGAAGCCGTGTCAGTGCAGCCTTTCGCGTCTTCAGTAACCACAGTATAGGAGGTTTGAGAAGCGGGCGCAACCGTACGCGGGTGCCCTGCTGTACTGTCGTCGAGCCATTCGTAGGTCAGTGCGCCAGAGGCATTGGAATCCACTACCGTTAACGTCGCTGTTTTGACGCTGCCATATATGAACACGGTGTCAGCGGAGGTAGTGAGATGCGTGCTGAGCTCACATGCCGTCGTGTCAATGCCAGGGCCAGGTCCTGTGGGTGGTGTCACGACGATGTAGTCGAACGGATCGAGCGATTGATTGCCATTGGGCGATTCAAAAGTCGCTTGGGGCATAATATTGGCGTAAGATGGGCATCTACCGATATACATGGTGTTGGCGCGCCAGTTGATACCCACAGTGGCCTGCGAGTCGGTCACCGGAATAAAGATCTTTTCGATCAGCGTCGGCGAGTTCGTCACTGCGATTTGCTCATTGCCCATCGCGCCATAAACAACGCTGGGCTGGTGGCGTACGCGCACATGGCTGATGCCGGTGAAAAGCGTCTTGGCTTCCACACGACCGGGGTCTGGGCTGGGCATTGGCGCCGGCGGCGTGGCGATGGAAGCACCACTGATGTTAAGGCCCGACGAGAACAGCTGGATGTCGAAATCGCCATAGCAAATGGCAAAATCTGCTGCAGTAGAGTCGGTTTTTTCGACATACAGACTCAAGATCAGCGTATCCTGGCTCACGGTATGCTCAACGCTGTACGTTGCGGCGTTTTGTGCGAACAGGAGCTGCGGAAGTGCGAAAAGTAAAAAGAGCGCGGTAGGAAGGAGGCGTAGAAGGTGTGTCATAGGAGGAAAGGATTGGGAGTTGGAACCGGGTGGAACTGCAATGCCTACATGGGTCGGGGTTAATGGAGGTGAAAAAGAACGCCAGCAGGTGGAACAGCTGGTTATAAATAAGTTTACGGGAAACGAAGGATAGTGTTGCGTTTTGTCGAAGAAAAAACGCAATTCGTCGAAACTTAACAGTCGTTAGGCTGCTCTAAGGCGGTTTTGGTGGGGTTTGTCGGCGAAAGATGTAGGTAGATGTGCGGATCTTTTTTTTGGGCAGGTTTTCCACCCGCAGCAAGCCTGGGCGCTGACCGGCTGGTGCACCAAGTGGATTTCGTACCTTTGCGGCGCACAACTGATCACAGATTCTACTTTCCATTCTAGCGCACCCACTATCATGGCAGCAATCAAATTCGGCACCGACGGCTGGCGGGCAATCATCGCCAAAGACTATACCTTCGACAACCTCTCGCGCGTGACGGCCGCGACTGGCACCTGGCTCAAATCGCTCAGCGACAAGCCCAGCGCGATGGTGGGTTTCGACTGCCGCTTTCTGGGCCGTGAGTTCGCAGAGCAGACGGCCGTACAACTTGCCGAGCAGGGGATCAAGGTTTTCCTCACGCCGAAGTTTGTGAGCACGCCCATGGTTTCGCTCGCGACCATGCAGCGCCAGTGCACCGCCGGCATCATCATCACCGCCTCGCATAACCCGCCGGCTTACAACGGCTTCAAAGTCAAAGGCAGCTTCGGTGGCCCGGCTTACCCTTCGATGATCGCTGAAATCGAAAACCAGACCCCCTACGAACCAGTGGCAGTCGACATGACGCGCTTCGACGAGTTTCTGGATAGCAAGATGATCGAGTACTACGACGCCGAGGCGCTCTACCAGAACCAGCTCAAGCAGAGCTTCGACTGGAAGGCTATTCGCGAGTCTGGCATCAACGTAGGCTATGACGCCATGTATGGTGCCGGGCAGGATGTCATGCGCGACCTGTTCCCGAAAGCCACGCTCCTGCACTGCGAACACAACCCCAGCTTCGAAGGCCAGGCTCCCGAGCCCATCGCCCGCAACCTTTCCACCTTTCAGCAGTCGATCAAAGAGAAAGGCATCCAGTTTGGGCTGGCCACCGACGGCGATGCTGACCGCATCGGCCTGTTCGATGAGAACGCCGACTTCGTCGATTCTCACCACATCCTGCTGCTGCTCGTGCACTACCTGCACAAGTACAAACAGATGAAAGGCAAAGTCGTGTGCACGTTCTCGGTCACCAGCAAACTGAAAGCGCTGTGCGACCACTACGGCATTGAACTACAAGTGACGAAGATAGGCTTCAAGTACATCGGTGAGATCATGGCGAACGAAACCGTGCTCGTGGGTGGCGAAGAATCTGGCGGCATTGCGGTCGCCGGGCACATCCCCGAGCGCGACGGTATCTACATCGGCCTAACGCTGCTGGAGTTCATGGCCGAAACGGGCAAAACGCTCCCTGCACTGATTCAGGAAGTCTATGACATCGTCGGCAGTTTCAAAATGGGCCGCAACGACTTGCACATCGCCGAAGACAAAAAGTGGCAGGTGATGGACGGCTGCAAGGCCGGCGATTTCAAGCAGTTTGGCGATTACACTGTCGAAAGCGTGGAGGACATCGACGGTTTCAAGTTCCACCTGGGCGACGACCGCTGGGTGATGATTCGCCCCTCGGGCACCGAGCCGGTACTCCGCGTTTACGCCGAGGGCGAAGACGATGACCGCGTGGCGGACATTCTGAAGCAGGCTGTCGCGGCCATTGAAGACTACGCAGGCTAAGCTGGTCTCACTGCCAGAACACCAACTTCTGCTTCAGATTGCTGCCGATGTTTTTGAAATCCTGCATGGACTCATCGAGCCATGCAGCGCTTTCGTAGTTGCCCGGCAGTTTACGTAGTAGTGGGTTGTTGTAGTAGAAAGCCTTGATCGTCGTGCGCAGCATCAAATATACTGGCAGTGCCCCGATCATACCCGGTACGCCCGCCAGCGCACCGGCCAGAAACAAGACCAGAATGACCTCCATCGGGCTGGCCTGTAGGCTTTTGCCGTAAATGAACGGCTCCATAACCCAGTTGTCGATGGCCTGAATGACCAGGAAAATACCTGCCCAGATCAGCAGGTGCTGCCCCACCGGACCGCCGCCGGCGGCGATCACGACGGTGTTCAGCAAGAAGCCCAGCGGCGGGCCGATGTACGGAATCGCCATCGAAAAGAAGGCGATGACCATCAGCATGCCCACGTTCGGTAGGCCGCCGATACTCGCATCCATGCCCACGAGGCTACTCAGGATGATGGCCATCAAAAGAAAGCCCACGATGAACCGACGCGTCATGGCAGAGGTGATCAAGTACGCCCGAATCGCCCGGTAGTTGCGGTGCTGGGGTACGATGAACAAGATGAAGTAGGCGACGGCTTTGTGGTAAATCAGCATGAAAAACAGCAGCACCGTAATGGAACCGATCGCCGTAACGATACCCAGCAGCGTGGAAGCGATGGATTTGAGTGTCGACTGTATGGTGCCGATGCCAACGAAGTTTTTGACTTTGTTGATCAGTTTTTCAGTTTTCAGGTCTTCTTTTTTGATTTCAACGCCGAAGCGTTGCAGGGTTTCCTCATGTGTCTTTGAAAACGCCAGAATACGTTCCTTAACCTGCTCGGGCTCTATGTTCTTGGCCTCGCTGATGTTGCTGACCATGACCGGGATAAGCACGCCCAAAATCGTGAGCACCACCAAGTAGACCGTCAGTACCCCCGCGAGGGCGCCAAACCAAATGGGCAAGCGCCAACCCCAGAGTTTTTTACCCACGAGCTTTTCGCGTATGGGGCGAACCATCAGAAACAAAAACAGCGCGACCACAGTATAAATAACAACGCTTTTGACGAGATAGACACCAAGACCAATGAGGGCGAGTACGATGAGCGTGCGCACCAGCTTGGCCAGGCGCTGCAGCTCGTTATGATGAACCATGTGATGACTTCAACTTGAGGGTGAGGGACTTATAGAGGTTGCCTCTACAAACAGCCATACAGGGTCATCCGTTCCGTTTTTGGGGTGGGGAGAGGATGCACCGTCCAATCGTTGCTCAAGTTTGCAACAGTTGTGTTTCAGGCGTTCACGCTAGATGTTCAGCGCCCGCATGAACTCTTTGCGGTAGCTTTTAGAGAGCGGGATCACCTGATTGTTGACGTACAACGCGTTATCGTCGAAGGCTTCTACATGGCGCACGTTGACGGCATACGAGCGCTGCACTCGGCAAAGCACCTGCGGGAAGTGCTCCTCTTGTATGAGTGTGCCCATCGGGACGCTCAGCAAATAATGCTGCTCTCTGGTCGCAATTTCCGTGTACATCCGTTTGGCCTGCAGCCAGAGGATATCCTCGATCTCCACCCGGATATAGCGCTTTTGCTGCTTGATGAAGAACGCTTTGTGTGTGAGGTAGAACGACCGACGGTCGGCTGCGTCGTTCTCGTCGGAGAGGTCGTTCATGCTCAGCGCGAGGTGCACAGCCGAGATGAGGTCCACTTCCTTGAATGGTTTGCTGATAAAGGCCGCGGGGTTGGTGTCCAGGGCCTGTTGAAGGGTCTCTTTGTCCTGGTTGGCAGTCAGATAGATGATGGGCGCTTGGGTGGAGCCCTCCAGTGCTTTCACGGCCTCAATGCCAGTCATGTCGCCGTTGAGCCTGACATCCATCAAAATCACGTCGGCCTGATTGTGCTCCAGCCAGGGCAGCACACTTTCGCCCCGCGAAACGACGGAGGTTTGCCCCAGCCCGGCATCCTCTAGCACCACACGTATGCCTTCCGCGGTCAGCAGGTTGTCTTCTACGATCAGGATATGTTGTCTGGAATCGGTCATGGTAACGGAGCTGGTATGCGTCAGTTTCTGCTCTGTCATAGATTGGCATCTAAAATGAAATCGAATCGCCAGCGCGGCCCTTCCTGCGAGAACTCGCCCTTCAGCTGAGCCGTCATCAGTTCGATCAGTCGGAGCCCAAGCGAGTTGCTCTGCGAGTGGTCAGTCAGCGGCATGCCTGGGCCATTGTCCTGATAAATCATTTGCAGCCGGTCGAGCCCTGGCTGGCGAATCTCGACGGTGATGGCCAGCCGATCATCTTCGGGGGTGGCATGTTTGATGGAGTTCGTCACCAGCTCGTTGACTATCAGACCTATCGGGATAGCGAAGTCAGCTGAGCACCAGCGCTTCTGGACTTTCACATCTACAATCGCGTCTTCAGGCAAATACGTACTCGTGAGGCTGCTGATCAACTCTTGCAGGTATTCCTGCAGGTTTACATTTGAGAGCGCCTTGTCGTCGTACAACTTACGGTGGGCCAAAGACATCGTCTCTACGCGTGCACGGCTTTCCAGCACGGCAGCCTTTGCCATGGGGTCTGTCAGCTTGCGCGACTGTAGCATCAGTAGCGTGTTCAGCATCTGCAGGTTGTTCTTTACGCGGTGGTGCAGTTCCTGCAGCAGGGTCGTTTTCTCCTGTTCGCTGTTCGTCAAAGAAATCAGCGTGCGGCGGCGTTGGTGGGCCAGGCGATAGATGGCGATCAGCATGACGGTCGCTACAACCAGAAAGCCGATCAGCATGAACAAAACCCGCTTGTTGGTCGCCAGCTGCGCCTCACGTTGTTCGAGCTTATTTCGTTTTTCCATCAAATCATAATCTTTTTGCATCTCCGCCAGCTCTTCACGGGCTTTTTCATCAAAATAAACTTTGTTGAATTTATAAGAGCTGTCCATGTAAAAGAACGCAGAATCAGCATTCCCTTTTTTATAATGTAAGTGCGCTATTTTATATAGGTAATCCTTTAAATACGGCCGATTATGCTCTTGCGAATGTGCGATGCCGGCACGTAGCGCCTCAAGCAAACGGTCATCGTTCTGGCTGCCTTCGTAATAAAAAATACGGCCCTCCAGCAAAGCTTGCCGTGGGTCTATGTTTGAATGATCGATGCTTTCATGATCGATTTCGGCATACAGCGCTTCGAGTTTCACCAGATAACTGTGCGCAGCGTCAAGGTTGAGAGTGCGTTGCTCGACGTTCTTTTTGACGCCAAACTTATAGATCATAAATAGCTGCTCATTCGCCTGATGCTTGCGCGCTACCTCTTCGGCGGCGTAAAGGTAGAAGTCGGCGCTGTCAGGCTGGTTGGCTTTGTGGCACATGTTGCTCAGCGCATAGTAAGACTGCGAGGCCCAGTCGCCTGCCGATATACGTTCGAAGAGGCCGAGGGCTTTCGAATAATAGTATTTGGCCCGCTCAATCTCGTTGAATTTGTCGTAGATGGCACCAAACAAATAGTAGCCTCTCGCCATGGCACTATCGTCTTTAGCGGCTTTGGCGAGCTCAAGGCCAGCCTGATAATAGTCAAAGGCGATGATCACGCTCTGATCAGTGCCTTTCGGATAATGCGTGTTGCCCTTTTCATAGAGCGCATGCGCCTGTCGGGCCAGGTCCGATTGTTCGGTGGCCTGTCCAAGCAGTGGGCTCAAAACCAGAGCGAGCCCCAGTAGATATGTCAGCAACATGCAACGCATGAACGGTAAATTACTGCGAATCTGGCAGATAGCGATTGAAAAAGAGGCTAAGCTACAAACTGGAAGTCAAACTTCCAGCGAGAGCCCTCTTTTTTGAATTCGCCCTTAAGCTGAGCTGTCATCAGTTCAATTAGCCTCAATCCCAGCGAGTTGGATGAAAGATTTTCCTGCGAGGACATGCCTGTGCCATTGTCTTGGTAAATCAACTGCAAATCGTTGAGTGTTGGCTGACGTATTTCGACTTGAATGCTGAGTCGGCCGCTCTCTGGTCGCGCGTGCTTGATGGAGTTTGTGACCAGCTCGTTCACGATCAGCCCGATCGGGATCGCGTAGTCTGCCGAGCACCACCGCTTTTCGACGCTCACCCGCACATTGGCATGCTCGGTCAGGTAAGTATCGGTGAGGCTCTGGATGAGTTCTTTCAGATAATCTTCGAGGTTGACGTTGGTCAGCGCCTTATCGTCATAGAGCTTGCGGTGCGCGAGCGACATGGTTTCGACCCGCGCGCGGCTTTCCATTACGGCGGCTTTGGCAGTAGGGTCGTTCAGTTTTCGCGATTGCAGCATCAGCAGCGTATTGAGCATCTGCAGGTTGTTTTTCACCCGATGGTGCAACTCCTGCAGGAGTGTCGTTTTCTCTTGCTCACTTTGTTTTAGAGAGGCGTTCATCTGCGTTCGGGCCCTGAATGAGCGATAGAGAAACAACAGTGTGACCCCCAAAATACCCCCGACAACTAGTGCAGTTATCAGAAAAAAGCGATTGAAACGCAGTCGGGTTTCTTGCTGTGCAATGCGCGCTTCTTTCTCTTGTAGCGCGTTGTCGCGCACGAGCTCCGTAATCAGTTCGCGAGAGCGCAAGTCGTGGTATTTCACCGTGACTTTCATGCTTGAATCAAGGTAGATATACGCCGAATCGAGTTGCCCGATCTCCCGTTTGTATTGTGCCATTTCTGTGAGATACAGCCGCTGCATTTGAAAATTAACCCCCTTGCTTTTTTGTAAAAGTGCGTTCAGGTAATAACCTACTGAATCCTGGTTGCCAAGCTTTTCATGGTAGAGCAGGGTGGCCTCCAGGAGCTTAATTTTCATGTTAACCAACTCACGTTTAGAGGTCTGACTACGCATCTGCCTGTAAACACTGTTGAGTGAGTCGATATTCCGGCTCGCAAGTTGTAAGTCAGGCGGGTCTTGTTTTACCCCCGTAATGGCGGATTCTTTGTGAATCTCGATTAGTAGTGGGTAGTTCTTATCCTCTCTGGCGATGCGTTCGGCAATGCGAAAATAAATCAACGCCGAGTCTACGTTACGTTCTGCCGCTTCCAGGGGCTTCATTTGCATTACCGCCAAGGCATAATAGCACTGGGCGGTCCAGTCGCGTGCATTTATCTTTTCGAAGTGGCGTAAAGCCTTGCTGTAATAAGCCTTGGCTTTGTCAATTTTATAAAAGTTGTCATAGATAGCGCCGATCAGATAATTGCCCCTGCCGAGCGCACTATCATCCTGTGCCTCTTCAGCAAGGCGCATGCCTTTGAGGTACAGACTCATGGCGCGGGCCATGTTGGCATCCGTTGCATTCTGATAGTACGTATTGCCCTCTTCATAGTACTGATGCGCGCGTTGAGCAAGCTCCGCATCAGTGGCGCAAAGCCCGTGCAGCGGTACAAAGACCGCCAACAGAACAAGTAACTGGTGAAAATCTTGGGCATACATCGACAATAAATTACTCCTATTCGTGCAGAAGCTGAATGCCAACGGCCATTTAATGCAAAAAGCAGCGGCTGTACTTAACAGCCGCTGCTTAGTATTTGTATGCTAACCGCCTCGCTTGGCTATCGTTTGATGATGCGGCGCACACTTGTTTGATCACCTGTATGAATATGCAGAAGATAGACACCCGAGCTCAAATCTGAAAAGTCCAGCATCAAACGCTGCCCGTTGAGCGACTGCTGCAGCAGCGCTCGGCCCTGTAGGTCAAGCAGCTCGATTTGCGCCTGTTGCGTTTGCCCAAATTCGAGGGTGAGTGAGCCGGTGGTGGGGTTGGGGTAGGCGGTGAACAGATCACCAAGGGCCGCGGGTCGGCTGGTGCTGCAGTCGACCAGATCGAAGCTGATGACATCGCTGAGCACCATGCCCAAGTACGTCCAGCTGCTTTCGATGCTGTAGCTGCCGGGATCAAGGTCGGTGGGCAGGTCGAACTCGTCGTCGGAGGTGAAGCTGTTGCCGCTTCCCAGGAACAGCTGGTTGATGTCCTCGAGCCAGTCGGGGGCTGTCAGCTCTAGCGTCAGCGCCGAGTCCGTGCAGTACTGACCGTTGCCGTTCTGCGCACCGTCCAGGTTGTCGATACTGAAGAGCGGGGAGGGGATGTACCGCAGCGTACGCACACTATTGAAAGCTCCGTTTGTGGATTCCAGCAGGAACGTATCTACTTCACCAAAGCCGATGCCGACGGGCGACCAGACGAGCACCCTTGAGGTGTCTGCACCGAAACCGCCTTGCGAAAGCACAAACGCGCCCAGTTCGTCGATGTATGAGGCAGCGTAAAAATCGCCTTGCAGGCCGTTGCTGCTGGTGCTTGATTGCGGGTCGAAAGCGGCGAGTTGCGGCGTGGTGTCCTGGTAGTAAATCAGCAGCCCGTCGCCCGTCACCGGGCCGTAGAAGTTGCTGTCGAACAGGCTGTCGCGGCTGACGACATTGAGCGTCTGGGTGTTCACACCCACCAGCTCGATAAATGCATCCGGAAAGGCACCGAACAGGCTTTTCACGTACAAGTTGTCGCCACTCGGAATCAGTTGCGTGGGGTTGCTGCCGACGGTGACAGTCGCAATCGTGTCCTGCACAGGCAGGTTAATCACCACCAGCGAGTTGCCCACGCGGCCGTTGTCGCCGAAGCCATTCAGGCCACTGACGGCCACAAAGGCGGTGTCGCCCTTCATGAACAGGTCGTCGGCTTCGTCGGGTACCTTCGTAGTGTCGAGGCTCCAAGCCAAGCTCAGGTCATCAGCGTTGTAGGCGCGAAAGTAGGGCGCGTCGTAGGTGGTCATCAGCAACAGGTCGTCGTACAGCGCCAGTTTGCGCGGTACGAAGCCCGTGATGGAGTCGACGAGCGTCATGGTCAGGGCATCATAAACGAGAAGGTTCGTATCTCCTCCAGCAACATACACGCGGTCTTCGTGCAAGAGCACGTCGTCAAAGCTTGCATTCGTGAACACCGGGTCGGGCAGGGTGTCGAAAACTTCGACTGCGCCGCCTGCGGGATCGATGCTCGCAAAACGGCCTTCTACAGCGCCTTCTGACAAGAACAATATACGGCTCTGAGATTGAGCAAAAAGGGTGCTACTGAATAGTAGCAGACATGAAAGGAATAATAATCGGGTCATGTGGTTGGGGTTTGGGTTCAACATTCACACGACGCTTCGCTAAGAAGTGCGGCAGACAAACCACCACAGGTCATTCGCCAGTGTTGGCCAACAACGTAGGCAGCTCACCCGACGGCAGGTTTTTCACGCGAAAACGCCACCGCCACACCGTTTGGCAGGTCTCCTGGCTCGTGCCCGGTCTCGGCCCCTTCCCACAACTTTATCGAAAGTTGCAGTGGTGTTGGCTTCGCCCATTGGGCACCCACAGTTGCGCGGCAGCTCCGGAATTTGACCGGATTCCCTATTCTCCAACACGTTTACGCATTTGCTATAAACGCATCGGCACCAAACGGCGGGTAGTGTTGCAAAGGTACGCATAAGTAGCGGCAGCTGAAGGGTATTGATAGCCATATTTTTGCTGTTCAGGCCCATTAAACGGTCTATCTTTAACCTCAATAGTGCCGTCCTGAGCGCAGCGAAGGAACCGAGTCGGATATTGAACTATTCTGTATTCTCAGATCCTTCGCTGCGCTCAGGACGGCACTCGCTCGGTTTTGGGATAGACCCTAAACTTTGGTGTTAAAAGATAAGCAGAAGTGTATTTCTTATTATCAAAAAAAGACCTTATAAAATCCCGTTTTCAAACGCATAGCGCACCAGGCCAAGGCTATTTTTTACACCGATTTTTTGGAACAAAGCGCTTTTATAATTTTCGATGGTTTTCACGGACAAACACGTGGCATCGGCTATTTGTTTATTCGAGTATTCGCGGGCGACATAGGCGATGATTTGCCGCTCGCGGTCAGTCAGTTCGCTCACCAGCAGATGCGCATTCGCCTTATTGCGAGAGCGCTGTCGCAAAAGTGTTTCCGTAACACTCGCGCTGTAAAATGACTCGCCCTCGCGAACGGCGTTGATGGCGTGTAGCAAATCTCGGCCCGCCTCGTTTTTCAACACATAGCCGCGCACGCCCAGCTCCAGTAGCTCCTTCACATAGCTCAGGTAATCGTACATGCTGATGACGATCACGGGGCAATCGGGGGCTGCTTTCAGTAGCCATTTCACGAGTTCGACGCCGCTGTCGTTGGGCAGGTTGATGTCCGTGAGCACCAGGTCGGGGCGCTCGTCATTGAACTCAATTTGCGCCTGCTCGGCTGAGCCTGCCTCCCAGCAGACCCTCAAGTCTGCCTGGTTGTTCACCAACGAGCAGATGCCCATCCGCGTGAGTTCGTGGTCTTCAATTACGCCTACAGTTTCAATCATGATGCGCGAGTTAATCTGTGTGTTCAAGAGGAGGAGGCTTAGTTGAAGGCTCGTCAATGATAAGCTATTCGTTGATACATTAGCGGTGCGAATTAGACATGCTTCCGGAAATCAGATACTATTTTACATCATCTGATTAGGTCTCTGCACTCAGTTTTTGATAAAACCCTCATTCATGGTTGTACAACGCTCAACGTCCCTATGAAAAACCCCCACCAACTTTTAGGCGCCCTGCCTACTCCTGGGGTTTGGATGCCAAAAGGCTTTCAGCAAGTTTACCTAAATGCTTATGCTGAAAATGCAGGCTTGCCTCGCCCTTTGAGTGACGAAAAAGTGCTGCACTGGGTGCGCCGGTGTTTTGGCAGTAGCGTTGAAAAACGTCTGATTCACGCCTCGATCAGCAACCAGTCGGAGCAGTTTCAGATGGTGGTGCCGGTGTTGGGGTGCCGCTGTAGCTTGCAGTGCCTGTCGCTAGGAGAGGGCATTCTGCTCGGTATTGTAGAAGAAGCGCCCGCCGAGCGCGCCGAGCTGAGCCTTCAGCCTGTGCTAGATGCGCTGCCTGTGCCGGCTATTGTTGTAGACGCTAACCGCCGGGTGTTGTTCTCGAATAACAGGGCTGTGAAACATCAGTTGGTGCGACATCTGGAGGCGGGCACGGATAAGACTGTAAAGCTTTGCAAGCCTTTAATAACTGCGCTCGACCAGCACACGCTGGCGCAACCCACGCGCATCCAGCTCACCTGGCAAAAGCGCGACTACGACATCGAAACCCAGCCCATCGTGGATGCGGACCTTCAGCTGCGGTTTGTGCTTATTCGATGTAATCCCAAGCCGGGTGCCGATTGGGCGAGCTTTCAGGCGACGGCGCTACCCCGGCTGATTCGCGAGCAGCTGCTGCACCAGTTCTCGGGTTGCTATGCGGCGTTTAAACGCAGTGGCGACTTGCTGGAGGTGAACGATAATTGTCGCGAAATGCTCAGTCAGTTGAACCTCGCAGTGCCCTTGGATGCGCTTGAGCTGCAGGACGAAGACTGGCAAGAGCTGGAAGAGGCCGGCAGTATGAGCAGCGAGTTGCGCCTGGGCATGCAAGTGTACAGCATCGAATTGTTTCTGGTGCGCAACCCCGAGCTGGAGGATGTGCTGTTATTAATTGGAGCGAACATCAGCGACCGGGTGCTGATCGAGCGCGAGACGCAGGCGTATTTGGCGCTTTTCCGAGAGCTGTTCAATGCCGCAGAAGATGGCCTGGCCGTGCTGAATGGCGAGGACATGGTGGGGCGTGA
>CAZTEZ010000017.1:0-17925 GCA_964611815.1 uncultured Bacteroidia bacterium
TAGGCGTTCTCGCGGCGGGTTTGCAACTCTTCGAGACGCAGTTGGTGGGCAGGATGGATGCCTTCCGCTTCTTTAGCAGTCGACTTCTTGGGCGCAGTTTTCTTTTTAGCCATTTGTCAGAACCAAGATTTAGAGGATTTTGGGCAGGATTTTCAGGATGCGTTTTGAACCAGAATTTTCAGAATTGGCAGAATTAGCCAGAATTTCAGTTTATGCGAATGCTAGAAAAACTTTAGTGCAGATTATCTGCCGAGCTTGTTTTTGAGCATTTGCATGTGTTTGAGGTCGCGGCCGCCCTTCATCATTTTGTTCATCGACTTCATCATCTTCTTCATTTCGGCGAACTGCTTCAGCAGCTGGTTCACCTCCTGAACAGACGTGCCGGAGCCCTTGGCGATACGCCGACGGCGCGAGCCGTTGAGCACCTTGGGGTTTTTGCGCTCCTCGGTGGTCATCGACTGAATGATGGCTTTCACGCCTTTGAAAGCGTCGTCTTCGATATCGACGTCCTTCATCATCTTGCCGACGCCCGGAATCATGCCGACGAGATCCTTCAGGTTGCCCATCTTTTCGATGGTGTCAAGCTGCTTCAGGAAATCGTCGAAGTCGAACTGGTTCTTGCGAATTTTCTTCTGCAGGCGCTCGCTTTCCTCCTGGTCGAACTGCTCCTGTGCGCGGTCGACAAGCGTCAGGACGTCGCCCATGCCGAGGATACGCGAGGCCATGCGGTCGGGGTGGAAGTAGTCGATGCCGTCGACTTTTTCGCCCGTACCGATGAACTTGAGCGGCTTTTGGACCACATCACGAATCGAAATGGCCGCACCACCGCGGGTGTCGCCATCCAGCTTGGTCATCACGATGCCGGTGTAGTCGAGCTGCTGGTTGAACGCATCGGCGGTGTTCACCGCATCCTGACCAGTCATGGCATCCACGACGAAGAGGATTTCGTTGGGGTCGATCGCCTTTTTGATGCGCCCGATTTCGTCCATCATCTCCTCATCGACGGCCAGGCGACCGGCGGTGTCAATGATGACGACATCACGCCCCTGCGATTTGGCCTCCTTGACGGCCTTTTTCGCCAGGTCGACCGGGTCTTTGTTCTCTTTGTCGGAGTACACCGGCACGTCGATCTCCTCACCCAGCACATGCAGTTGGTCGATGGCAGCCGGGCGATAGACGTCGCAAGCAGCCATGAGCGGGTTGCGGCCCTGCTTCTTGAGCATCCGGCCCAACTTGGCCGTGAAGGTCGTTTTACCCGAACCTTGCAGACCGGCCATCAGAATGATCGTTGGCGGCTTTTTGGCGAAGTTGATCTCCGACTTGGTCTCGCCCATGAGCTTTACGAGCTCCGTGTGGACGATCTTGGTGAGCAGCTGGCCAGGCTTCACGCTGATGAGCACGTCCTGGCCTAGCGCCTCTTCTTTCACCTTGTCGGTGAATTCTTTGGCGACTTTGTAGTTGACGTCGGCATCAATCAGCGCGCGGCGGATTTCGCGGACGGTTTCTGCAACGTTGATTTCGCTGATCTTACCCTGGCCTTGCAGCGTCTTGAAGGCACGATCGAGCTTGGTTTGTAGGTTTTCAAACATAGGGTTTGAAGGATTTTCAGCGCGCGATGGTTGGTGCGCGGGCTACGAAATTAAGGATTTTGAGGGAGAAAACTTGTTAGAACCACCATTGGGTTTTAGCACCACGACTTTAACACATCATTAGCGACGCATATCAACATTATTGCGTATAATATGACAAAATATATTCGCACATGAGATTTCAGCTACCCACCCTACTCCTTCTGCTTTTCGCTTTTCTCGGTCTGGCTTTCAGTGGCACCGCCCAGCGGCAGATTATCGAATGGGATACGCTGCGGTCTCACCAACTGCCCGTTGAGCACTCCCCGAAGTTATTTCTCGCGCCCCAGCTATTGGTGACGGAATCTGACACGATCGTTTACTTTTACCGCCGCGACAACGAGTCGATTTACCGCTACAATTACAGCGACTTCAGCTTTATCGATACCATCTCGCTGGCAAAGCTGCCGACCTCGCCACAGCTCTCGCGAAAGTATTCCCGCAAAGGCAGTTTTATCGATGCGCATCGGTTCATGTGGTTGCACCCGTCGCACTATCATCGGCAGGGCCACCACGATTCAATCTGCTACATCCTCGACATCCGCGAGCCGCGTAAGCTGCAAGTGGTCAGCCTCGTCAGTGAGGTGACGCATGGTGTTGATTTCAAGCCTAGCATCGACTTCGTAGAGCGGTACGCCTATAATCATAGCAGTTTCGGGCTGTGCACCAACGGGCGCTATGTTGCAGTTCCGTTATCCATTAGCGGCTACGACGACATGAACGCCTACGGTCAGGTGAAATACATGCGCGATACGGGCGCGGTGGTATTGATGATTGACCTGGAGGCCGATACACTCAAAGCGACGCCCATTCATGCGCTGAAATACCCCAAACCAGACGGCCCTCAGCCGATGCACGCCTGGCCAAGAGAAATCTCAAAGCCATTTATGACGTTTTTGCCAGATAATCAGCTAGTTGTGGGCTTTATGGGAGAAGATAGCCTGAGTGTATACGACATTGATGATGGCAGCTTGGTCTGCACCGCCGCCAACTCCATCCGCTTCCAGGAGCCTTTCGGACGCTTTACACAAGCCGAGATCGATAGCATGGATAGATGGGGTGAAATGCGAAATACGCGCGAACCTGCTTTTTTCACGATCAGTAGCAACCCTTTCACCGGTCGCTTGTGGCGGTCGTATGCGTACCCTTATCATACCGAACTGGAAAAACCGAAACAGCAATTTGCGAGTGTCGTACTGGATGAAAATGGGCAAGTGTTTGCAGAGGGCTTCAAACCAGCCAACGGCCAGATAAACATTGCAACGCCGACCCCGCGCGGCTGGCTGCTCCCCGACCGCAGCAAGTTTGCCAGTGAAGGCCTCTCAGGTTTCGTAGAAGTCCAACCACGTTTTGTAGACGCGCCCGAGCAGGGTCTGGAGGCATACTTGAACACCACGAACGTACCGGAGGTGAAGCCGCCGCTAACACAGGAGGCTTATCTAAAGCAGTTTTTCGACTTCTCGAGTCTGCCCAAAGATGACACGACATTCGTGATGATCATACCGCCCCGGCGCTCCTGCCCAGCCTGCTTACATACCTCTGAAATTTACCTGGAGCAGTGGCGCCAGGACGGTGAGCTGCCCACCAACCTGATCGTGATTGCTTCCGGCAACGGCGAGTATGACTTGAAGCAGAACTTACGGGGGTATACCGAATCCAAAAGCCGTTTCAAACGCTTTTACTCAGATGTCAACCACGATTACGTCCGCGCCTTCACAAAACTGGACGTGAACCCGGTGATGGTGAAAGTCGCACAGGGGGAAATCCAAGAGGCCTTCTCGCTCGACCCACGCTTGATTGGGCGGGTGTATGGGATGCTGGATTACAAAATCAAGACTGATCCTGTGCACCTGAAAGGCGTAACCAAGGAGGAGTGGGAAGCGCAGGAAGCCGCTAAGAAGCAGGCCAAAGAGCAAGCGAAAAAACAGGACGCTGACGAAACAGATCAGGAACAACCCAAACGGCAAAAGCGAAAGCGTAAACGCAACAGAGGGCGTTGAGAATTAGCCGTACGCCTCTTCCTCGCGCATGTCTATGACATTCAGCAGCGGGTGCGGGTGGCGGCCAATGCGGTAGAGGTTGTGTACGACCAACTGCGGGGGTTTGCAAAGGGTAAGAGGTTGACCACGATCTAACAAGTCCGCCAGCAGGCGCGTGAAGCCCGCCATGGCGGTGCCGTCCGAGATGTCCAATCCGTCGAGTAGCAAAGAGATTTCAGCCGGAGATTTAGCTAAGGCTTTTGCAACGAGGGGCAAATCATTGACTTCCAGTTCGCCGGAAATAGAGAAACCAATGGTGTCCTTTTGAATGTGTGCCATAAAAAAAGCGATTGACAGTTGTCAATCGCCAAAAATAAATTTTTTAAGCAAAAGACTGCTTACCACGTCAGACAGAATTGTCGATGGGCGTTATCATGCACATCTGAGTCAATTACTTCAACCTTGAGGTTTGGTTTGGGTCCGGTTTTGCGGGCAAGCCCCGTGTAGTAGCCGATGAGGCCATTAGTTGGATAGGGCAAAGATGTATCGATCATCACCACACGCTTTTCTTCATCGTAACCCAGCACTTCGCTGTGGCCATAATCGCCCCCGCGATGCGAAATCTTTAACACCTCGCCAAGGGCTTCCAGGCTGTCGCTAATAGATTTAATTTCAAAGGGAAACTGGATATTTTGCATAACAGTAGCCCCCAAAAGATACAGTGTCTTTGGGCCGAAGCTCTCCTCCATCTCCCTTAGAGCGTCCAGAACATCTAGTTGGCGGTGCCAACTGTCTTCAGTAGGATTCACGATTCCGTTCTCCTTGAATATTCGGATGCGTTCGTCTTTTCCAAACTCCAAGGCATGAATAAACGACAAAACAATTTGTCCGCTGACCTCCACGCCCTTGAGGCCAACAGTGGGGTATGGCACGGTGACGTCGATCAGCGCAAAGCGTTGCGCCTCGTTGAACTCCTTCACGTGATAGTGCCCGAAATCGCCGCCGCGGTGGGTAGCTTGCAGGATCATATCGAGCGCCTCCACCCCGTCTTTGATGTTATTGATTGGCTTGGGCGGGTCGATATTTTCGATGACCGTAACACCAAGCTGCCAGACTTAGAGCCTGTTGAGATTTGGCGAAAAGATGATTTTCGAGTGAGTTTGGGATGAATTTCAAGGCGAGCGAAGTGGACATATGCCTTCGTATAGGCCATTTTGCTCAACGCAGAAATTCGCTCAAAACCGCCGAAAAGGGCTTAGTCGCTAAATTTCAACAGGCTCTTAGAGCGTCAAAAACAGACCTATCTACAGCGGTTCCAGATTACCCCCCGCCCGTCTATGCGGGAAGTTTCGTAGGTTTGTGTCGAAGTGGTTTACTATCTGAGCCACTCGCATCTAAGCACTTACCCCATGCATTTCCTGAAAAAACACCTGTTTGCAGTGCTGGCTCTGGCACTAATCGTTAACCTCACGGCCTGCGGCGAAGGCGGCGCTAATGCTGAAGACAGTGGCAAGCGCACGTTCTCCAGCGCCATCGCATTCAACGATTTCATCGTTGAAGAGCAGAACAAAATCATCAAAGTGATGCTGGCGTTCAGCAACCACGAAACCGCCATGAGCGACAAGAAGCTCGGCAACAAGATGATCGATGACATCGTCGAGACCACCGAAGGCGCACTCGAGGCGCTTGATGGCATTGAGCCCTACGACAAGGGAGAAGACCTGCTGAAGGCCGCCAAAGACCTCTTTCAGTTCTACCACGACATGGCCGACAAAGACTACCGCGAGATGGTGGACATCATCTCCAAAGGCGAGGACATGACCGACGCTGACCTCGCGCGTATCGATGAAATCGCACTGGAAGTAGAGAAGCGCGAAGTGCCGCTCGACAACGCCTTCGCAAAAGCACAAATGGCGTTCGCCAAAGCCAACAACATGCAGATTCGCGAGAACGAAATGCAGGGCGAAATCGACCAGCTCGGTCAATAAGACCGGCACCTCCACTGGTGAGACGTTTTGCGACACCAGTTATCTCGAAAACAATTAAATTGCCACCGGTTGCTGCATCAGCTGCCGGTGGCTTTTTTGTGAAAGCCGCCCGGGCACAAAACCATTTTGACGGCAGCGCGCTTCTCGTTACAGAATATTCAGCAATAAAGCTCGACTAAAAATACTGACCTTATGCAATTAAAGCCTTACGTATTAATGGCGTTTATGGCGGTTGCCGTTTTCATCGGTGGCTGTAGCGAAGACGGTGGTGTCAATATCTTCACGATCGAAGACGATAAGCAACTCGGTGCGCAACTGGAGCAGGAAATCCTGAACAACCCCCAGGAGTACCCCGTGCTGCCAGAATCGCAATACCCCGAAGCATACGCGTATCTGGACGCCATGGGGCAGGACGTGCTGGCGTCTGAAGACGTGCGCTATCGCAATGAGTTCGACTGGGAGTTCTATATCATCGACCAGGACGTACTCAACGCTTTTGCCGCTCCGGGTGGCAAGCTCTTTTTCTACACCGGCCTGATTAAATTCCTGGATCGCCCAAGTGCGCTCGCCGGTGTGGTTGGCCACGAGATTGCCCACGCTGACCGCCGCCACTCGACCGAGCAGATGACCAAGCTGCATGGCCTGCAAATGCTGCTGTCGATCGTGACGGGCAACGAAGACCCAGGCCTGATTAGCAACATCGCCGCCAGCCTGCTGAGCTTGAAGTTCAGCCGCGACGACGAGACGGAGGCCGACGAGTATTCTGTCGAGTATTTGTGCGAGTAGTCCTTTAAAGGCGCAGGCGCTGCTGAGTTTTTCCAAAAGCTGGAAGAGCAGGGCCAGGCTGGCAATACGCCGGAGTTTCTGAGCACCCACCCCAGCCCCGACAACCGCGTCGAGAACATCAACAGCCTCGCCAACGACAAAAGCTGCACCGGCGGCGATAGCCAGGAAGACATCCAGGCGTATCAGGCTTTTCAGGCGAGCTTGCAGTAATCGGCCGGGCTTTTCGCCAAAACTTGCAGTAATTTGCCGTCTATGCCAGACGCGCACCCCGATTCGCATTCTGATACACACCCAGGGCTGTACTTTCACGTCGGCCTCGGAAAAGTGGCCTCCACGTACCTGCAGTACCGCTTTTTCCCGAAGCTGCAAGGCATTCATTACGTCCAGCGCACGCGCTACAAACACTGGCGGCGACTGATTCCGGCGCTGCATGCGCAGGGCGAAAAGAAGCTACTGTTTTCGCGCGAGTTCGACCGCCAGTTCGACGATGAAGTCAACGCCTGGTCGGCGGTTTACCCCGACACCCACGCGATTATCCTGCTGCGACGCAACGACTCCTGGCTGGCCTCACAATACCGCCGCGCCGTGAAAAACGGCTATGGCGGCAGCTTCACACAATTCATCGACCTCGACAACGACATAGGCTATTGGGCGCAAAAAGACGCGCTGTTTCTGCCCAAACTCCAGCTGCTAACGGAGCGCTTCACGCACCCGCCGCTCATCCTTTTCCACCACGAGCTGAAGCAAGACCCCTGGCGCTTTTTCGATCGCCTGGCGCAGTACATGGGCGCCAGCTACGACCGCAGCGCCATCGACCTGAACGCCAAGCACCGGTCGTACAGCGAAAAGCAGCTGAAGTTCATGCGCAAATATGGGTCACATTTGATCAACAAACAGCGCCCGGAACCGCGAAACCCTGTGCTAAAGGTGCTTGCGCGGTATTGGCGCTTGATCCGTTCGTACGGTGTCCTCCACACTGCGAAAGTGCTACCGGAAAGCTGGGCGTTTGACGCGCCGCTCATCCCCCAAGCCGAGCTGGAGCGGGTGCGTCAGCATTTTGAGGATGATTGGGAGGCGTGTCTGGCGTTTGCGGATGCGAATAATGTGGTTTAAATGCTCGTTTAAAAGCATTCCGATACATCCTGAACGAAGTGAAAGACCTACACCAGCAATTGGGCGTGCGATTATGATTGTAGGTCCTTCACTTCGTTCAGGATGTACCCTGTTGTTTGTCCAAAAACAACCTCACCAACTCACTCACCGATCGCTCACGTACTTGCCGTTGTACTTGTTGAAGAGCTGGATGAGATCCAGAAACTCCGCATGCAGCTTACCGTTGCTCGCGCAGATCGACTTCCCGAAGATATAATCTTCACCCCCTTTATAGTCGGTGACCGACCCACCGGCCTCGCGTACGAGTAGCTCGCCGGCGGCGACGTCCCAGGGGCTGAGGTTGGACTCAAAATAGCCGTCGAAGCGACCGGCCGCCACGTAGGCCAGGTCCACCGCCGCGCTGCCCAGACGGCGAATGCCACGCGTGTGGCGCATGAAGTGCTCGAGTAGTTTCAGGTAGGCCTCCACGTGGCCGAACTTGCGGAACGGAAAGCCTGTCGCCACCAGCGCCTGGCCAAGTTCTTGGTTATCGCGAACGTACATCGGTTTACCGTTGAGACTGGCCCCGCAGCCTTTAACGGCGCAGAATAGCTCGTCGTTGTTCACCTCGTAAACAAGACCGATGACCGTCTCACCTTCGAATTGCAGCGCCAGGCTGATCGAGTAGACCGGAATGCCGAACACGAAGTTGGTCGTGCCGTCGAGCGGGTCGATGATCCAGCGGAACGGGCTGTCGGTGTGCACGTTCTCGCCCTCCTCCAAAATGAAACCGGAACCGGGTATCAGAGACCGGCACTTCTTCACAAGACGGGCCTCTGCTGTGCGGTCGACATAAGACACGAGGTCGTTCTTGCCCTTAATCTCGCTTTTCGCGTGGTTGAAACCCTTACGCTCGTTGCGAATAAACTCGCCGACCTGCAGCACCTGGCCTTTCAGTTCTGTGAGGAGGTCTTCCGTGGCCATGGGGCTGGCCTCGGCGAATGCGGTTGCGGTGGAGGTAGACATGCGTGCGGGTGATTGTGGTGCGTTGCAGGCGCGCTATAGCTGTCAATGAAAGCTATGGGCTGTTGTTTACAACGCTGCAAAGGGTCACAATAATACAAGACACGTGCCAGAGTTGAAAGCCGTTAGGGCACGATGACGGTTTTTTCTGCGTGAACTGACTATGGCCGTCCGCAGATTTCAGCGCTTTTTCGGGATCCACACCCAAATCGCCTCCACGACGATGGGCTCTGTGCCCGCTTCATCGGTGACTTTCACCGGGATGACGGCCTCGCCTTTCTCTGTGCTGCGGATTTGTTCCAGCAGCTCAGCGGGCGGTTCGCACACCGCCGTGATGGTACCCGAAGAGCGCGCAACGTAGTCTACATTCAGCGATTTGCACAGCGGGAGCTGGTCGGCGCTGGCGTTCATGCTCACCATGAAGCCTGTGGCTGTTTCGGCGCATAGCGCCATGGCCGCGGCATGCGCCTGGCCAATGTGGTTCTGCGACTTCCGCCGGTTTTTCAGCTGCACAACGATGCTCTCGCGGCTGATTTCCAGAAACTTCACCCCGGCCGTCTTTACGAACGGTACCTTGCGGCCAATGAACCAGTTGATCATGAAGCTGCGCAGCCAGGCGGGCTGGCTGTTTAGCTTTTTAACTCCCAGATAGAGGGCGCTGGGGCGTTTGGCGGGTTGTTCGGACATAATTCTGAATTAAGGCCGGTAAATATACAGCCAATCTGAGCTTGCTGTGGCAGACTTTGTATTTTTGGCGCTTGTATTCCCGAATAACATGCTGAACGGCAAATCCATACTCGTCACCGGTGGCACAGGCTCGTTTGGGCGAAAATTTATCGAGCACACCCTCGCGGCTTACCCTGATATCAAGCGCGTGGTAGTGTTTTCGCGCGACGAGATGAAGCAGTTCGAAATGGCGCAGGCCTACCCCAGCGAGCGCTTCCCCAAGTTAGAGTTCGTCATCGGCGATATTCGTGACTATCATCGCCTGAGCGATGCCAGCCGCGATATCGACGTCATCATCCACACCGCCGCCATGAAGCACGTGCACCTCGCGGAGTACAACCCGATGGAGGCGATCAAAACCAACGTTTTAGGCAGCGAAAACTTGATTAACGCCGCCATCAAAAACCACGTTCAAGACGTTGTCGCGCTGAGCACCGACAAAGCCGCAGCGCCCATCAACCTCTACGGTGCCACGAAACTCTGTGCCGACAAGCTCTTCGTGGCGGCCAACAACATGCGCAGCATCAACGGCCTGAAGTTCAGCGTTGTGCGCTACGGGAACGTCATCGGCTCGCGTGGGTCGGTGGTGCCGCTATTTTTGAAGCAGCGCGCCGAGGGCCGTCTGAAAATCACTCACGAGGACATGTCGCGCTTCCATATTACGCCCGATTCTGGCATCCAGACGGTCTTCCACGCACTCGAGCACGCCTGGGGCGGCGAGATCTACGTGCCCAAATGCCCCTCGTTTAAGCTCACGGATTTGGCCGAGGCTATCGCCCCCGGCGAGGGCTACGAAGTCATCGGCATTCGCCCGGGTGAGAAGCTCTACGAAGAGATGATCACCGGCTCAGATGCCATCAGCACCGTGGAGTTCGACGACTACTTCGTCATCCTGCCCTCACTCCCGAAATGGTCGACGGACGAGTTCGTCGCGCATTTCAACGGCCGCCGCGTGGGCATGGGCTTCTCGTACAGCAGCGAGACCAACCCCGATTGGCTCAGCGTCGAGCAGTTGCGCGCGGACATCCGCAAGTATGTGGATGCGGGGTTTGAGGTGGGGTGAGTTCGTTTATAAGCTGAGTATGCACTTTAAGTCGAAGAAACTGCGTTTATACTACGAAAAGAGCGATGCATCAAAGCTCAACCCTGCACATGTAGACAAAATTTCTTCTTACCTTGATTTGTTGAGCTTCGCCACAGAACCAAAGGACTTACAAATACCTAGAACAAGGTTTCATGAATTGAAGGGCAACCGGAAAGGCACCTATTCCTTGAGAATTGACGGTAATTGGCGACTAACATTTCGCTGGTCAGAAGAAGGGCCTGTTGATATTGACTACGAAGATTATCACTAATGCGTAAGATCGAAACATCATCAAATGCCGCACCTTCAAAAGAAGGGTTTGCGGTTCGGGACCCCAACCGTCCTCGTAAACACCCAGGTTATTATTTGCGGAACGCTTACCTCGCACCTCTCAACCTGAGTGCTGATGAGTTTGCTGGATATTTGAAGGTCTCGCCAGACGTTGTCTCTGAAATCCTGAATGAACAACGGGGCTTGGATGGAGAACTTGCGTTGAAACTATCTAAAGTCTTTGACACCTCTGCTGAATTCTGGCTCAACATGCAGAATGCCTACGACCTCTGGCAGGCACGGCAAACAATCGACCTCGACCAGTACGAGCGCATCGAGTGGTGATGCGCTGTCGTACGGCTTTGAGCGTGAGACCCTGATTTTCAGCAACAACTTGGTTTTGTCAGCACGTTTCTTGTAAATTAGCCTCAACCAAATACCTGCAAACATGTTCAAGTACATCGCGCTCCTTCTTGGCTTCCTGGCCTTAAACTTTGCTGCTACTGCGCAACAAGTTGTTAATCCTAATACGACCAAAACCAACACCCTGCAGCTCAGCACTGCGAGCAGTGTGTCTATGCTTTTGCCGGGCGAAGACTTCTGCGGCATGAGTGGCGATGCGCAAAGACTGTATCGGGAATACCGCCAAGAACACGGCAAGGTCACTGAAATCGGTGGCTATGCGTTCTCGAAAAAAGATCCGGAGGTATCGGCAGTTTTCAAGTTTAGGACCGGCAGCTATGAAGTCTGTGCGTTTTATACTGCTACAGAAGATGCTGACTTGCGTATCCGCCCGGTTGGCGGTGGCTCAACGAAAAACTTGAGCGTAGACGGTGACAACGGCCAAGCCTGCAAAAGCATGTCGTTTAACGAAGGCGGCGAGTACCGTGTGGAATTCAAGGCCAACGACAAAGCCAAAGGCTGCGTTTTGATGACGTTTCGCCAGAAATAAAGCACAGGTTGCGCTGAGGTTACGCTAGCGTTTGGCACTTGAACCCGCAGGAAAACAGACGTATATTCAGCAAGCCTCTACCGTTCCTGCCCATGCGTCGCCTGCTCCTCTGCCTTGTTTTTGCTGTTCTGTGCACACAACTCGCTGTCGCTCAGACCGGCCCGCCACCCTACATCGCCTTCACGCCCGACGCGTATGACGCTGGCGAAGGCAATCGCGCCGCCGTTCAAGACAACCGCGGTCTGCTGTACGTCGCCAACACCAAGGGCGTACTCGAATTTGACGGCCTGGATTGGCGACTCATCGCCCTGCCCGGCAATGCTGAAGCGACGGAAATCGCTGTGAGTGACAGCGGACGCCTATACGTCGGCAGCGCCAACGGCTTTGGCTACCTGGAGCCCGACAAGCTCGGCATGCTGCGCTACACTTCGTTGCGCGAAAATCTGAAGGGCGTCGAGGACATCGGCCAGTTAGACGATATTCTGATTACGAACGACGGCGTGTATTTCGTTGCCGAAAACGGCATCTACCGTTGGGACGGCAAGCAGATGAGCGTCGTTGAGCTGCAAGAAAAGACCACCTACGGCATCAAACAGCTCGAACTGCTCTCGGATGGTACGCTCGTGAGCTTGCAAGTCGACCAGGCTCTGCCGATTCAGTTGCCAGCCAACCTCAAGGAAGCGAAGTTCACGGCACTCACGCGCTACACCGACAAGTCGTACATCCTGACGACAAAAAGCGAGATTTTTCTCTACGACGGCGGGCGCTTTCGGAAGGTGAACACCAAAGCCGACGACTTTTTCGAGAACAACATCATTTCTGAAGTCACGCCCACCAGTGGCGGGCGCTATGCGGTGGGTACACTGCGTGGCGGGGTGGTGTTCATGAGCCCGGACGGGCGGATTCAGACCGTGCTGAACCAGAGTGCGGGCCTGCCCAACGAAACCGTGCAGGGCCTGTACATGGACAACCAGGGCGGGCTCTGGATGCTGCTCGAAAAAGGCATCGCCCGGGCGGAGGTGAACTCGCCGGTGAGCCAATTCGACGAGAACGACGGGCTGAAAGGCGATGTGAACGATATGCTGCGTGTGGGTCAAACGCTGTATGTGGCCACCCAGCGGGGGCTGTATTTTCTGGACACCGACGAGCCGCGCGCTGTCTTCAAGCCTGTCTACGGCATTCTGTCGAACACCTGGGGCGTGACTATGCAGCGTGGCGAAATCTACGCCGGGGCGGGTTCGGGTATTTATCATCTGGAAAAACAGGACACCGCCAAGCGCATCTATTCCGACGAGCTCGCCGGTATGCTGCGCTCACGCATCTTTCAGAATCGCTTTTACGCGCCTAAGCTGAAAGGCCTGCAGGTGCTGGAGGTGACCAGCTCCGAAGATACCGTCGGTTACAAAGACGTCGAGAACTTCAACCGGGAAGTGCAGGAGATGAAAGAAGACCGCTACGGTCGGCTGTGGGTGCGGGGCAAGCGCTGGACGTACATCATGGCCTTCAAAGCGGAGGTGGACAGCACCGTCGAGTTCTTCAACATCAGCTACGGCAAAGACCTGCCCGAGCCATACACGCTCTTCAAATACAAAGGCGAAGTTGTCTTCGGCACGCGTCGCGGGCTGTATCAATACGACCTGCAAACCGGCGAAATGCGCAAAGACTCCAGCCTCGGCGAGCGCTGGCTGAGCAAGCCCATCGACTACTTCTACCAGCGCCGCAACGGGCAAGTGCTGATCAACTCGGCCGGGCAGCTGTGGCTGGGCACCAAAAACCAGGAAACGGGCGAATGGGCCTGGGACAAACGCCGCTTTATGCGTTTCCCGGGCATTTCGGTCACGTTCATTACTGAAGAGTTCGGCAACTCGCCGGCGGTCTGGATCGGCCACACGGACGGCCTGTTGCGCTGGGACCCCAGCATCCAACCCGACTACACCTACGACTACCTCACGCTGCTGCGCGAGGTGAACGTCGGCCGGGGCGATTCGCTGCTCTTCGGCGGGGCGTTTCGGGGCTGGAAAGGGAGCTATGTCGGTACCCGACAAGACACGATTAACCTGCAGATGAGCCGCCTGCAGAGCGATTTCGGGCGCATCCGCTTCCGGTTTGCCGCGCCCACGTTCGACGAGGCCGGCCGCACGCGCTACAACTACAAACTCGAGGGCTGGGACTCCACCTGGAGCGGCTGGACGAGCACCAACCGCGTCGATTACAACAACCTGCCCATCGGCGAGTATACGTTTCGGGTGAAAGCCAAAAACGCCTACGGCCAACTGGGCGACGAGGCGCGATATCAATTCACGGTTGCCCCGCTGTGGTACCAGACGTGGTGGGCCATCACGCTGTTTGTCATCGCCGGTATCGTTATACTTGGGGCGTTGGTCTGGACGTTCGTGAAGGCCAACAGTTATCGGCTGCGCAAAAAGAACGAGAACCTGCAACGCATCGTCGATGAGCGAACCGCCGAGGTGCGCGAGAAAAACGCGGCTCTCGAACAGTCAAATCTAGAAATTCGGGCTGCAAAAGAAGAGATCGAGAAAGACAAAGAGATCATCGAAGAGCAAAACCAGGAGATTACGGACTCGATCAACTACGCTTTTCGTATCCAGAAAGCCATTCTGCCCACGGCTGATGACATCCAGCAGGGCCTGCCGCAGAGCTTCGTGCTCTTCAAGCCCAAAGACATCGTCTCGGGTGATTTTTACTGGTACACCGAAATCGACGGCAAGCAGATCATCACCGCCGCCGATTGCACCGGCCACGGGGTGCCAGGCGGGTTTATGACCATGATCGGCAACACGCTGCTCAACGAAATCGTGAAGCGCGACCGTGTTGTCATGCCCGACGAAATTCTCACGAAACTGCACCAGGGTGTTCGCAAGGCTCTCAGCCAAGCGTCCACGGACAACCGCGACGGCATGGATATGGCACTGCTGACCATCGACAAATCTGCCGGCAAGCTGCACTACGCTGGCGCGGGCAACCCGCTGATTATCATCAAAGATGGTGCGGCAAAAAAAGTGCGTGCCGATAAAATGGCCGTCGGTGGGCGCCAAGATGAAGCCGAGCGCGTCTTCTCGATGCAGAGCTTCGACATCGACCCCGATGCGGTTTACTATATCTATTCCGACGGCTATCAAGACCAGTTTGGCGGGCCCAAGGGCAAGAAGTACATGACCAAAAAGATGCGCAAGATGCTGGCGGCCATCAGCCACGAGCCGCTAGACAAGCAGGGCGAACTGCTGGATGAGGACATCACGACCTGGATGGGCGACGAACACGAGCAGGTGGACGACATCCTGGTGATCGGCGTGAAGTTCGGCTGAGGTTGAACGACACCGAAAGACACAAAAAAACCGCTAATGCTCTACAGCGTTTGCGGTTGCGTAAAATGGTTAAGTCAAATCTGAACAGGTGCAGCCACTTATTTGTGGCTATTCAGCAACTGTAGCTTACAAGTTTTTAATCTATTCGCGGATCTCTTCGCGTGTTTTGCCGAGCTTCTCTTGCAGGCGGCCGAGCAGCTCATCTTCTTTGCCTTCAATCAGTTGAAGGTCGTCGTCGGTGAGCTCGGCGTACTCCTGCTTGAGTTTGCCCTTGATTTGATTCCAGTTGCCTTTGTTAATGAGAGATGACATGCGTGATAGATGTTTAATGTTGTTAAATGATTGGCTTTTAAGCCAATGAACTCGTGTTGTAGAAGGTGGTGAAAATGATTGCTTGCTTTCGCGCTAAACGTGAACTGTATGCAGCAATTTTGTTACCACAATATGTCCTGGCAATAAATATTACAACTGTTTGATTTTTTCGCGGATGGCTTCACGAGCTTCACCGGTACGCTTTTGAATGCGCCCGATTAGTTCGTCTTCTTTGCCTTCCACAAACTGCAAATCATCATCTGTGAGATCGCCCCACTGCTGTTTGATTTTGCCTTTCATTTCGTTCCAGTTGCCTTTCAAGTTTAGGTCACTCATAATTTTATAGGTTTGAGATTAATTAGTGTGTTGAGGTTTCGATCAGACACTTTGCTAAAGCAGATGCTGAATCTGCTGGTTCGTTCGGTCGTTGAATCGCGTGAATACGTGCAATCCACTATTTACTGGGACGCAACGTGGGTATGGTCAGGCTTTCGAAATCATATCGCGAATCTCGCTTTTGCTCATGCCGAGCTTCTGCTCCAAACGGCCGAGGAATTCATCCTCACGGCCATGCTGCAGATCGAGATCCGACTCGCTCAGATTCTTATACTTATTAAGAATCCGAGAGCGTACGTCAGACCAATGTCCGTTGTATTTTAAGTCGCTAACCATGTTAAAACTTTGTATTTAAGTGTTTTCTGTGTGTGTATGAGTATAAAGCGTTGAGCTCGGCATTCGTTCCGACGGTAGGGGATAAAATAGAAATTTACAATCATGGACTAAGATCGTCGCGAACAGATTCACTTGTCTCTGATCGCGCTTGTCCGCGTTGGTAGTTCTCAGGTTTTCTTGGCATATTCACGGTTCCGCGAACCATCACATGAACGCCGCCCGAAATATCAAAGCCCTGCAGTGTCTCGCGCTAGTGCTTTGGCTATCAGCAGCCAGCGCCGATGCGCAGTGGCTCTCTGCGCGCAAGCTCGACTGCGTGTCGGGCGATTGCCAGAACGGGCGCGGCGTGGCTCGGCTCAAGAGCGGCATTGAGTACGCGGGCGACTTCCGTGGCGGCAAACCCCACGGCAGTGGCACGCTCACCTACCCCAACGGCAACGTTTATAGCGGTGAGTTTCGCGACGGCAACAAACACGGCTCGGGCAGTTTTCGCTGGATTGCCGGCGATGTGTACACCGGCGATTTCAAGAACGACGAAATGCACGGGCAGGGCATCATCCGGGAGGGCTACGGCGTGAAGTACACCGGCAAGTTTGAGCACGGGCTGATGGAAGGCGAGGGCCACTTCACCTGGACGGACGGCTCGCAGTACATCGGCGCCTTCGTGGCGAACCACCTGCACGGACGCGGGGTGCTCGTCTGGCCTGACAGCACGCGCTACGGTGGCGATTTTTACGGCAGCGAACTGCACGGCAAAGGCAGCGTCTTTTACCCCAATGGCGACCAGTTCACCGGGGATTTCCGCAAAGGTGTGCGCCACGGCGGCGGTACCTACACCTTCGATGACGGCCGCTGGCTGACGGCGGTCTTTGTCGGCGATACCTTATTGGGCAGCCTCACGATGCGCTGGCCCAACGGCGAGAGCTACAACGGCGGTGACTTCCGCTCGACCACCGACGGCACCTACCTCTTCGCGAACGGCAACGTCTATAGCGGCGGTTTTGTCGAGGGCCTGCCCGGCGGCAAGGGCAGCTATACCGATACGAGCGACAACCAGTACACCGGCGGCTGGCAAGACGGCCGCCCCTGCGGAACGGGCCAAATGAGCGTTGCTGACTCGCTGAAAGGCTACGTCTATAACGGTGGCCTCCTAGGCGGCTACTACGAGGGCCAGGGCGACCTCCGCTGGCATGCCGGCGATCACTACGCCGGGGCGTTTGTGCGCGGGCGCATCCACGGGCACGGCACCTACACCTGGCCCGATGGCACGCGCTATGAGGGCTACTTTGCGAAGGGCCAGCTCAGTGGGCGGGGCAAATTCACGCTGCCCAACGGCGCAACTGTCGAGGCGATGTTCAAGGCCAATCAGCCGGAGCGCGAACTGGTCGTGCGCAACGCCGACGGCAAGCATACCTCCAACCAGTCGCGTTACCTGAAGCAGCTGAAAGTACCCCGGCGCATCCTGTTGTTGCCGCCCATCGACCTCAGCCACCTGCCGACGACCGATCAATTTGAGTTACACCACAGTCCGGAAGTCGGTGTCGTCTTTTAAATGTCCGATATATGTCAGGACAGTCCTGACACCCGCTCTGCTGCTCGGTTTTGAATTTAAAGAGCGGCTGATTGTCAGCAAGTGACGTTAACCTACGGGCTACACGACCTTATCATTCAAGTAATCTGGCATTGTTTTTGTGGTTAAGTTTTTGGTGTCTAAATCTGTGGAAACACCTCACTGCCAGCGCCTAAGCTGTGGACATCTGGGCTTTTTTCTTTGCCGGATTTATAACAAATTCGCAAGACCTTCGTATACAATAGAGTGTGACGCTGATCCTTGCTTATGCCACAAACTCTACGCTAGACTTCATTTCTTGATCTCTCGTTCGCCTGCCGACCATTTCGGCGGAGCGTAAATTCTTGGCGTTTAGCAAGCTAGTTCTGCAGCACACCATCCATTGCGAACCTATTTGTAGCTACATACGTGTTGCATTACCACAGCGGCATGCTACAACCTCAGAACATTGACGCCAGATTATGAGACAGTTAAAGATTAGCAAGCAGATTACGAACCGCGAGTCACAGTCGCTCGA
>CAZTEZ010000018.1:0-6143 GCA_964611815.1 uncultured Bacteroidia bacterium
CGGGCGAGGATGCGCGCGCAGGTCGTTTTACCTACGCCGCGTGGGCCACAAAACAGGTAAGCATGCGCTAACTGATCGGTCAAGAGGGCGTTGCGCAGCGTGGCGGTCACGTGCCCCTGCCCGACGACGCTTTTGAAGGTCGCGGGGCGGTATTTGCGGGCGGAAACAACGAATTGGCTCACGCTGCAAACTTACACAATCGCGCCGGGAAAATTGGGGTACCCCCGGAGGCATTCACAGTCCGTTTGTTTTAGAACCGATCGTCGTCTCGAGCGAAGCCGAGAGACCCGAGTGGATAGCGCGCACAACTGTGTGTACTACTGGCTCGGGTCTCTCGGCTTCGCTCGAGACGACGACAACAAATCTATTATCTAAAAGTTCGGGCATAAAAAAAGCCCGCTCGAGTGAGCGGGCTTTGTAGCTATATCCTGACTTGTGGATTAGAGATCCAGCTTTATATCGAAGGTAATCGATCCGTTTGAAGTGAAACTAGTCACTTTAACGAGTGCGTGCGTGCCATCGGCAAATTCAACACCGAACACGTCGTTGATCTCAAAATAGTCACCGTTGTCGTTGCCAGTGCCAATACGCAGACCAGCACCCATTAGCTGGTCAGTGCCATCCCATTGCACGAGTGTACCGCCATTAACGATACCTTCAATTTGACTCTCGTCATTAAGAGCATCGAATTCGTTAGGTGTAGTAGAGATTGCGTAGAACTGCGTCTTGTTGATACCAGCATCAAATTCGCCAGGCGAACCGTTCCAGTCGTCACTTGCTGCTAAGTCAGCAGAAAGGAAGAAGTCGGTCATTGTGCCGCTCGAATAAGCGAAAACAAAGTCGATGCTTGAGGCAGAGCCATTGGCCTGATTCTCAGTAAGTGAGGGATCAGTGTCAATCAGGCTGTGAGCAAAATAAGCTTCGTCACCGATTGAGAGTGTTACAGTCTCCATTACAGGCGCGTCAGGCGTTGTGTCAACAGGTGTTGTATCTTGTGCAGCCTGCACAGTGACTGTACGCGTAGTTGTAGTCACCTCGCCGTCACGGTCTTCCACTTCAAACGTGAATACGAAGTCACCCTCAACAGCTGTCGGGAATGTCAAATCGAAAACGGGAGAAGTAAAAGTGGCTTCGTTGCCTGTTTCAAGAATGTCATCGCCATCGTTAAAGGCACCACCGTTGAAATCTACGGGAGTAGTTCCTGCGATAGCCGGTTGCGTGTAGTAGCCACGTACCTCACGAAGGTTGGCACCTTCAGGACCTTTTTCAGCATAAACTTGCATTTGAGCAGTGGCTCCCGGCTCAACGATCACGTCAGTTGCGGGTTGCTGTACCTCGATCCGCGGAGCGATGTCTGCGTCTTCATCCTCACCGCAACCAGAGAGGTAAACAAGTGAAAAGACGGCCATGGCCATCATGAGAGCACGATAATTGAAGATTTTCATAGTAGACTGAGTGTTTGTCTTGTTGTTAAGTTACCGTCCGGGACTAGGCCGGAGTTGTACAAATTGTCTGGAAAGATACGGAACTTAACGTAAGTTAGTTGCCTCTATTGCAAATAATTTCGCTATACCCGTGGGTATTCGCAATTTTTCGGGCGACACACCCCTATTGCGCCGTTTTCAGGTTCTGCTCCAGGAACTGCTCCATCATCTGAAACAGGTGGTAGCGCGTGATGCCACCGGCGATTGCGTGGTCTTTGTTGGGGTAGTAGAACGTCTGGAACTGCTTGCCGGCGTTGATCATGGCGCTCGTGAAGTCCACACTATTCTGGAAATGCACGTTATCGTCGGCAGTGCCGTGAATCATCAGCAGCTTGCCATCAAACTGCTTCACGTGGCTAATCGGCGAGTTGTCGTCGTAGCCGCCGGCGTTTTCCTGGGGCGTGCGCAGGAAGCGCTCGGTGTAGATGGTGTCGTAGTAGCGCCAGTTGGTCACGGGTGCCACGGCGACGGCCGTCGTAAACGCCTCCGTGCCTTTGGTGAGGGCCAGCAAACTCATATAGCCGCCGAAGCTCCAGCCGAACATGCCCACACGCTCGCGGTCGAGGAATTTGTAGTCGCGCAGCAGCGATTGCACGCCGGCGATCTGGTCCTCGATCTCGAGTTTCCCCAGCTGCAGGTAAGTCGCCTTCTCGTAATCGCGACCACGGCCACCCGTGCCGCGGCCGTCCATCGAGACCACCACATAGCCCTGGTCGGCGATGTATTTCAGGAACATCCGCGTGAAGCCATCGTATTTATTCGTAACGGTCTGGCTGCCCGGCCCGCCGTAGACGTACACGAATAGCGGGTACTTTTTCGACGCATCAAAATCCGTGGGTTTGATCATCCAGGCATTCATGCCGTTGCCGGCAGCACCTTTCACTTCGATAAACTCCTCGGTCGGCAGGTCGTAACTTTCGTGGGTCTCGCGCAGCTCGTCGTTAGGCTCAAGGGTGCGCACGGGCTTGCCTTTGTAGGCGTCGCGCAGCTCGGTTTTTGGGATGCGGTTGTGGGCGCTGTGGTTGTCGATGAAGTATTTGAAATCGGGGCTAAAGCTCGCGCTGTGCCAGCCGGGCTCGCGGGTGAGGCGGTTGGGCTTGTCCGCCTTTTTTCCATCGAGCTTCACCGAATACACATGACGTTCGATAGGCGATTGCTCGGCAGCCGAGAAGTACACGCGGTTGTTTTTTTGGTCCGCACCGTGCAGTTCTGTTACTTCCCAAGGCCCCTCAGTCAGGGGGTAAAGCAGTGTGCCCTGGCGGTCGTAAAGGTAGAGGTGCTTGTAGCCCGTGCGCTCGCTCTGCCAGATGTAAGCGGCGCCGTTGTCGAGCCAGTGGAAGGTGTGGTCATCGGGCTCATCGAGCCAGGTTTCCGACTTCTCCTCCATCAGCGGGGCCACTTCGGCGCTCTCGCCATACACCCGAAACAGGCGCACGTGGTTCTGGTGGCGGTTGAGCGTGTAGACGACCAGCTCCTCGCGGGTGGGGCTCCACCACATGCGCGGGTAATATAGCTCTTCGTCGACGGGGAAGGTGATTTCTTTCGTCGTTCCACTTTTTACGTTATACATAAACAGCTGCACCTTCGCGTTGTTTTCGCCCGCCTTGGGGTATTTGAACTCATAGGTGTCGGGGTACAGATCACCGTAAATGTCCATGTTAAACTGCTTCACCGCGCTTTCGTCGAAGCGGTAGTAGACGATGAAGTTGCCCGAGTGCGAAAAGTGAAAGGCTTTCGAAAACGCGAATTCTTCCTCGTGCACCCAGTCCGTGCTGCCGTTGATGATCTTGTTCTGCTTGCCGTCGGTGGTGATGGCCTTACTCTCGCCGGTGGTTAAGTCCATCAGATAGAGGTCGTTGTTGTGTGTAAAACCCAGGTGCTGCCCGTCGGGCGAGAAGGTCGGGTAGCCTATGGCCTCGCCGTCGAAGACCGTGATGGAGCTGTCGGTCTCAAAATCGTACACTCGGGCGGTGACCGTCGAAGAGCGGCGGTAGATCTTCTTTCGGTCGCCTACGATCAGCACCTTCTTGCCGTCCGGCGAAATGGTGTAGCTCTGAATCTTGAACGTCCCCTCCTCTTCGCCGATCAACTGCGCGTTGGTCGCCAGGGTCGTCTTGGCCTCCTGGTCGCTGATGTCCAGTTGCACCAGGCCGTTTTCGACGTCGTAGTCCGTGTACTGGTTCTCGGTTTCTGACCACCGGATGTTCTCCGCCGATTTGGGGTAGAACTTGTAGAACATCCAGATATCTGCCAGCTCAAGCTGCTGTTTATCCGCTTCCTGCGCTTGTGTGAGTGTGGTTGGCAGCAGGGCAATGCATACGAGCAGAACTCGGATATGCAGCGTTTTGATGAAAGTCGTCATAATGGGTGTTCAAATAGAAGCTGTGGAGCAAAGGGGATTAGCGTATTACTTCGCATCACGAATGATGGTGCCAAGAATCAGTGTGTCTTCGAAAACGGTTCCAATAATAAAGTATTCCCGCCAAACGGCACATACACTGGCGCCGGAAACGCCTTTGCCGTCTGTGCGAAACACCTCTTCCACCTTGAGGCCCTTGGGTGCTTTGGGGTCGATGCTGTACACCACCCAGGGCGAGCGGTTGCTCAGTTCCTGCGCGTGTCGAACGAACTTTAAGAGCTTGGGGTGGGCCACGGTCAACAGACGGCCATCGCCTGTGGGGCGAAGGTTGTCAAGCCCGGTGCCCACTTTGTAGGCGTTGATGCGCGTCAGGTTGCCCGTACTCGGCTCGCGGTCAAACGCATGCAAGCGCCCCCGGAGGGTGCCCGTGACGTAAAGACTCGAGTTGTCAGCATTGCCCGCGATGCCGTTGGCGAAGGAGATACCTTTGGCCACAAAGCGGCAGTCGCCGTCTTTGCAGTGTGTGATACGGCTGATTTTTCGACGAAACAAATACTCCCAGAAGCGCCCGAACTTGCCCTTCGAATGGCGGTCGTTCGTCACGTAGAACTCATCCAGACCCACGCCATAGACGCTGTTTGGGCTGCGAAATTTAGGCGACTGGTGCGTTTTCAGGTGCTTAAGGCTGTCGCCTTTCACGGCGAAGACTTCGATGCGGTGGTCGCCGTACGTATCGTCGACGTACTGGTGATTCACGACGAACAGCCGGCGCTCACCAGTGGGGGCGATGTAGAGGCTGATGCCGTGCGGGTGTAGCTCGCCGGGGAAGTCGGTGGTGAGATAGCGCAGCACGGGTGTTTCGGCGGTGAGGTCGTAGCTGAAAATCGCGCCCTGCACTGGCTCCTCGTGGAAGCTCGCGTAGCGGTCGTCCGATGAAATGTACGCAATGCCCAACTCGTCGTCGATCACGATATCCTCCGCGCCCACTGCCCCGCGAATCGTGTCAGTCGGCAACAGCTGGATGCTTGGGCGACGCAAGTCATCCTGACGCTTCTGGGCGTGCAGATTGAGGGCCAGCAGGCTGCTCAGAACCAGCAGTGTGATACGTGTAGTAATTTGCATCACAGTGATTTAGCCTCTTGCCAGTAGGCTTCCATTTCGTCGAGGTCCATACTCTTGAGGTCTTTGCCCTGCGCATCGGCCCGCGCCTCAATGTGGTTAAAGCGGTGCCGAAACTTGCGGTTGGTGGCCTCCAGTGCGTCCTCGGGGTTGACGCCGATGTAGCGCGCGTAGTTCACGAGGCTGAAAAGCAAATCGCCGAACTCGGCGTTGACCTTCTCCTGGTCGCGTTCGCTGGCGTTGACCTCTGTGCGAAACTCGTCGAGCTCCTCCTGCAGCTTGTCGACCATGTCGTCGGGCTGCTTCCAGTCAAACCCATATGACGCAACTTTATCCTGCATGCGATACGCCTTCAGCAGCGCTGGCAGTGAGTTGGGCACGCCCGCCAAGACAGAGCGCTTCTTGCCGCCGTTTTCTGCACGCTTAATGGCTTCCCAGTTGGCGCTTACTTCGTCGGCATCGTTGACGCTCGTATCGCCGTAAATATGTGGGTGGCGGCGAATCAGTTTGTCGCAAACGGCGTTTAATACATGTGTAATCTCGAAAGCCTGTTTTTCTTCTGCGATCTTGCTGTAGAAAACCATGTGCAACAGGAGATCGCCCAGCTCGCCCCGCAGCTCGTCGAGGTCCTGATTCAAGATAGCCTCCGAGAGCTCGTAGGTCTCCTCAATCGTGAGGTGGCGCAGCGATTCCAGCGTCTGCTTGCGATCCCAAGGGCAGCCCTCTCGGAGCTCGTCCATGATGGTCAGCAAACGTGCGAACGCCGTTTTGGCAGTCTCGTAATTCGGCATGGCTTTCGTGTATTATTCCGCACTAGGCAATCGCCAGTGGTGCAAAACTAGCGTTTTTTGTAGCGCCACCAACTTGAAACACCTCTCATGCCCAAAGCACAAATCCATATCCTTAACGGCCCGAATCTGAATTTATTAGGCACCCGCGAACCGGAAGTCTACGGCAACCTCAGTCTCAGCGAACTCGAACAGCAATGCCAGCAACTCCTCAAAGGTATTTCGCCGGATACGGAGCTGATTTTTAAGCAAAGCAACCACGAGGGCGAGCTGATCGACTGGCTGCACGCCGCTTACAAAGACGATATTATGGGCGTGGTCATCAACGGTGGGGGCTATTCGCACACCAGCGTGTCGCTGCGCGATGCAGTGGCGGCGGTCGATTTGCCGGTG
>CAZTEZ010000018.1:6153-17912 GCA_964611815.1 uncultured Bacteroidia bacterium
GGCTACGGGGGTCATTGCAGGTTTGGGCCCGTTGTCGTATTTTCTCGGTATGCAGGCGATTGTCAATCTCAACGGCACCGATAATGGCTGAGCGCAGCTTCAACTGGCGTATCTCGCTGGGCCCCAGTCGCCCGGCTGCGCCGGCCCTCGACGAGCCGGAGGTGCGCGATTTGGAGTTCGTCAGCTACGAAGACCCCGGCGACGACTCCGCCTGGAGCGTTCGCAATCAGGCGTTTATGCACCGGGTGGCGCAGTTTTCACTGGTGTACGTCCTGGCTTTGGGTCTACGCCTGCGCCAAAACGAAGAGGTGCTGTGGTTCTCGATTATCGGTATCGGCCTGGTGATGCTCGTCGCTTATTTCGCGGCCAGCTATTCGCTGCACACCCGCTTGGCGCGCATCCGCATCCGCGGCAACGATCTCTACATCTACTCGGTCGACGATTGGCTGACGGAAGATCGCGTCGTTGAACCCTTCCCGCTGAGCTACGCCAGCCTCTCGCGCACTGCCGAAGGCGTGCAGATTCACTACCACGATCAGGTGGTGTTGCTCAAACGTAAAGACTGGCCCGATTTCGACGCGATGGTGCGCGAGCTGCGGCCGAAGCGGGGGTAAGGTTAGAACCAGAATTCACAGAATTTACAGAATTGACAAAATGCTAGGGTCTATCTCAAAACCCAAAGTTGTGCCGTCCTGACGAGTTCCATTCGACTGCGCTCAGGACAGGCTTCGAGGAAGGAACCGAGTCTATTGTTGCTTTTGACTGCATCCTCAGATCCTTCGCTGCGCTCAGGACGACACTCGCCCAGTTTTGGGATGGACCCTAGTTCACTCTCTGAAGAGGGGCATCAGTCAGTAATGAATTCTGTCAATTCTGTCAATTCTGTCAATTCTGAAAATTCTGGTTCTGAAGAGAGCGGCAACTCACTCAAAATCATGCTCATGCGCATCCGGGTGCGAGTGGTGAAAGTGCCCGTGCTGGTGCCCGTGGTCGTGACGCTCGGGTGCGCGGCCGGCGCGAAGGGCTTCTTTGCGTTTGTGTTCCCAGTCGCGCGCAAACTTGTGGAAGAGCGGCTCCTGGCGCACCCTTAGCACCGAAAGGATGCTCTCGTGGGCGCGCTTTCGCATAGCGCGGAGTTCCCGGAGGCGGGCGTTGGGGTCAGTGTAAGTCTTATCGTCCCACAGCTTATGGTAGCGGATGTGCGCATCCCAAAGCACGCTGTCGACGTGGCGAGTTTGCGTTTCGTCTAGCTCAAGCAGCTGTTGCATCTGTTCCAGCGTCTTTTCCGGCTGAATGAGCTCATCGATCGTCTGCGCCTTTGACAGCAGCGGGGCGAGTAACACGAACAGTAAAATGGTGCGGTGTAGCATTACAGCAAGATAAAAAAGACGATCCAGATGGCCGTCAGCAAATGCCAGTAGGGTTCCATCAGGCGCATACCCTTGTGGTTTTCAGCGTTGTAGGTGCCCGCCAGGCTTTTCATCATCGTGCGATAGAGCAAGATGAGCCCGCCCAGCACGTGTAGTGCGTGCAGCGCCAGCATCACGAAAAACACTTGCAGCAGGCCCGGAGCGCTGGTTTCCGGGTTGTCGATGACCGCCCAGAGCTCGAAAAAGCCAAAAGTTTGCAGGCCCGTAAAGACCAGCCCCATGAAAAATGTGGAAATGAGCACCGTTTGCTGTCGCGCGGGGTTGCCGGGTGCTCGGGTGTGCCAGATCATAGCACCGCTAATCAAAAGGAGGTCAAACGTACTGACCCAGAAAATGATATTCGCAGCTTGCGGCACGCGCACCTCGCGTCCGTCCATCACTGCGATGGTGATCACGAACAGCATCCCAAACAGAATCGCCACCGCCAAAAGCACCAGCCAGGTGACTGTCTGGCGATTGTCGCGGCGCACTTCGCCGTCTTCATTTACAACATACATGGAGGGGCTGCTTTAAGTCGATTTAAGGCATAACGCCAAACTTGCATTGAATTGTTCACGAATGCCGTGATGCGCGTCACTTCAGATTCGCTTTAAATCGGATAAGGTAGGAGTCTGTTATAATACCTGACAGCAATCGGATGCACTGATCCTCAGAACCTACCGACCACCATCCCGAAAACAATATGGTCGATTATCGACAAAAAAAGAGGGTGGCTGCCTATCTCGATAGAGAATCGGCGCCACCCAGCCACTTCAACCGTAAATGGGATCGGCCTGCCAGAGTGGCAGGCGGATTAGTATATCGCTCAGGCCTCGATGTGCTCCGAGGGGCTGGCCTCTTGCTCGACGAACACGCGCTCGCGGTTGAGGTCGACGGTGTTCGGGCGCTGCGCGTAATCGATTTGAAGCTGTACGTGCGAATCGCCAGCGGCCGTTTGTAGGCTCGGTACTTCCAGCGCTTTGCGGGCGAGATCGTAGAGCTTGGGGTTGGGCTCGAAAGCGATGAAATGGCGGTCGGTGTTCGCACAAACGAGCGGTACAACGCCTGTGCCGGCCAGCGGATCGAGTACGATGTCACCGGGGCGGGTGCGCTGCAAAATCAGCTCTTCAACGAGGTTATACGGCTTGTCACCCTGATAATTACCGCGCTTGGCGGCAGGCAGAGGCGAATAGTGCTTCACCTTCTGGAAAAACTGACGCTTGAAATCGACGTTGAAGTACGTACCACGCTCCCAAATCGACACAATGAAATCGCAGTTGGGTGCCATGTCGTGGCGGGTGTGGGTGTGCTCCCAAACCAGCAAGTCCCAGGCATAACCGTTCTTCTGCGCAAAAGCGATATACGCTGGCAGCTGTGCTTTTTGCGTGAAGAAGAAGCCGTTGAACAACTTCAGCACGCGCTGACTTTCTTCAAGGTAGGGCGTGGGGTCGAAGCGATTCGCGCGGGTGCGCTTGCGCGGCGAATCGCTGCCGATACGGAGGGCCGGATCAGTCACCAGGTCGGCCACCACAAGGTCGATGGAGGCCTTACTCAGCCGACGCATCCCGCTCGGGGGATCCATCAGGTAGAGTGTATTTCCTTCTATTTGCATGTCGATAGCGTCTGCACGCGTTTGGTTTCGGATGGGCAACTCACTGCAATTATAACACAATGAAATCTTATAACCAAGAGTTATTTTTATTAGTTGTGGAACTTGCTCATCGTGTGTATGGCATTGACTGTTCGCTAATAAAACGTTTTTCCTAGGTTTTAGGTCACAAAACTACTCCACAGATTTGCGTATGATGTGGATAATGCAGGGGGATTGTTGCTCTTGTTGGTGATAGGCGAGTTTTTCTGTCGCAAACAATTTTCAGATGTTGATAAGTCGCTGATGGATACGAGATTGTATTACCCAATTATTTAGCGCAGTTTACACTTAGGGAACGTATAATTTACACCGACTTAAAAGTTTATTCATCTGCGTTGAGCTATCGGCCGTAGAGGAGTGAAAACAACAATATGATTAGTCGCTTTAAGTACGCAATTCTGGCAGCTATCGGCCAGTGATATTTCCTAACTTGTGGGTATGAAATCTGCGCTGCTCTCCCTCATTTTCTGCTGCTTGTCTGTTTTTCAAATCGCTCAAGGACAGGTGGTTGCGCGGGTGATGCAGGATGGCGTGTGGGGTATGATCGACCAGCGGGGCCGTCAGATTGTCGCGCCGAAGTACACGTATATCGACGAGTTCGTCGGCCCTTCGGCCATCTACGAGCAGGACTACCTGCTCGGCCTGCTACACGTCAGTGGCCGCGAACTCACCCCCGCCGAATACGAGGCCATCGAGTACTTTCAGGTGCCCGGCGACGAGCTAAAGCGCATCGAAACCCACGCCCGGGTGCTCAAGAACGAGCGCTGGGGCATGATTGACCTCGCGACGGGCAAGCTCGTCATCCCCTGCGAGTGGGATTACATCAACTATTTCGGCGGTGGGCGCGTGTTCGTGAACACCGGCGGGCGAGAGGTGATGCGCCAGGGTTTCATGGAATACGACGGCGGTAAGTGGGGCTTGTTCAGTGCTGATGGCCAGCAAATTACAGAGCCCAAGTTCGAGTACCCCGAGCCCTTCCTGGGTAGCAGCGCCACGGTGACGTATGAAGGTTTCGAGGGTCTGCTTGGCAAAGATGGCCAGTGGGTGAGGGAGCCGAAGTATAGCCAGTTTAAGACATTGGATGTCAAGGGGCAAGCAACGCAGTACCTGTCGGTGCGCAAAGGCGACGACTGGGGGTGGGTCGACCGCGCGGGCAAGCAACTGGTGAAGCCCGCCTACAGCACTGTGATCTGGGAGAGTGGGCGCACAGGACGCGTTTTGGCCAAGCGCGACGGACGCTGGGGCGTGCTGAGTTTCAGTGGCGAACCGCTGGTGCCATTCGAATACGACCAGCTGGCGGGCTACGACGACAAAGGTCGTTTGCTGGTGGGCGTTGGTGGTAGATTCGGCCTACTCGACAGCCGTGGCGCAACGCTGCGTAAACCAGAGGCGGGCAGTTACGTGGACGTGAACGGCGACTGGGTGCTGTTCGATGCGGCCTACACCGACTTTTCGACACCCGGGCACGGGCTCATCGCCGCGCAAACCGAGACGGGCAAGTGGGCGCTGTTGAGCACTGAGCCGGTAAAAGTGCTGAGCGACCCGGTTTTTGATTACGCCGAGCCAGTGTTCGAGGGGCATTTCAAGACCATGAAAGGCGGCAAGTGGGCCATTACGAGTGCTGGTGGCGAGAATAAGTTCGAACACCAACTGAATGACATCCAGGCGCTGAACGACAAGTGGGGCGCGGGTATGAAGGGCGGTGAGTGGTTTTTTATCGCACCTGATGGCAAGCTGAAGTCTGAGCAAACTTACGGCCAGCTGCGCGCGATGGACAGTCGACGCATCGCAGCCATGAAAAACGGTAAATGGGGCTTGCTGGGCCCGGATTTAGAACTGCTGCTCGACTACAAATACGAGTCCATAGAGTCCTACGGTGAGGCGGCGCTGCTCGTGTATGACGGCACGCACTACTTCACGGTCGACACCCTGGGCAAGCCGCTCACTGAAACGCCCATCAAGGAGGTTCAGCCCATGGGATTCGGGCAGTCGGTGGTGCTGACGCAACTCGGCTGGGGGATTTTGGGGGCTGATGGCCTGCTGAAGTTCACCCCAAACAAAAATGCGCTCTTCGTCCTGGGCGATGAGCGTCTGCTGGAAAAAGAAGCCGATGGCGTCACTGTGCATCTGCTCGACAGCAACGGCAAGGTGCTGGCGACCCACACCGCAAAAAACACGCCCGACAACCACGATCGTGTCAATTTCATGGTCATCGACGAGGAGACCACCCAGCTGGAGATCGGCGATTATTACTACCTCTACGATGCCAGCGGCAAGCCGCTAAGTGAGGAGGCCTACGAGCTCATCGAAACTTTCGAGCGGGTGGGGGAGTGAGGGTCGGATCCAGAATTTTCAGAATTGACAGAATTTGCAAAATCTAAGTGCTTGGTTAGAGTCTGTTCATTGAGTCAATTCTGGTTTTGAATCTAGTCAAACAGCTCGCTGAACTTCAGCTTCTGCGTTTTCGTCACGAATCCCACCTTCACTTTCAGCTCGGCCCGGCCGTGCTTGTCGAGCTTCATGCTCTTGATCTTGAAGTTTTTCATCTTCGACTTTTTCTCCGACTTCGAGGCCGCGATGCCCTCTGCCGAGAGCACGATGAGCTTGTTCGCGTTGATTTTGGCGCGCAGACCCGCCTCCGGCTCAATGATGATGTAGCCACCGCCGCCACCAAATGCGATGTAGTCGCGGTCGTAGTCGCTGAGGTCGAAGTGCGCCGTCAGCACCCCGGATTCGTAACTCAAATCAGCGATTCGGCTGATGAGGTTGTAGGTGTTGGGGTTGTTTTGGGCGAAATCAGACGAGAGGGTCTCGAGCAATTGAGCGCCATCATACTGCACGGTTTTGTCCTTACCAGCCGCCGACTGTAGCGTCTCGAACAACGCGAAAAGCGCGGCTGTGTGGCGCTGATAGCCCGCATCAATCAAATGCTGCTTTCGGTCGATGAGCGTTTGGGGGGGCAGTACAGTAGTGTCCATAGGCGTGAGAAACCAGCAGCATTTCGCTGACGAGTGATTGCACGACGAATTTACAAACCGGGGCTCTGATTCGTCCCCAAAGTGGACTAGATTCTAGCGGAAGAGCGTCACGCTGCCGGTGCGATCGCCGATGAGTAGCGGCCCGGTACCGCTTTCGAGGTCCCAGTCGATCATGTAAAAATAGACGCCTTCTGGTGCGGGCTCGCCGTTGGGCATATTGCCGTTCCAGGCCTGCCCACGCGGGGTGGTGAAGGCCACGCGCCCGTTGCGGTCGTAGACCACCATTTCGTAGTCGGCAATGCCCTCGAGTTCGATGGGCCCGAAGGTGTCGTTGATGCCATCGCCGTTGGGCGTAAAGACATTCACGAAGAGCAGCCCGCACTCGTTGACGGGCAGGTAGTAGATCTCCTCGGTCGTCAGCGTTACGTCGCAGTTCGTAGAATCGGCTGCACGGAAATGCAGCTCGTAAGTCTCGCGACGCTGATAACAGTTCGGGTTGATGCAGTAGTTAAAACGCATCTCGGTATCCGAAACCGTGTCGATGCTCGTCGGGCGCACATTACCCCCGAAGCCGAAGTTGGGGTCGAAGACTTCCGTAAGGCCGTCGAGATTGAGGACCGCCCACTCGTCAGGGTCGGTCACGGTCACCGTAAAGCACGTGCTGTCGCCGGCAGTAATGTTCTCGGGCAGGCCGTCCACACTGATGGTGGGCGGGTTGTTCTCAGGTTCTTCTACCAAAATATAAAGGGTCGTGTCCAGCACAACCGGCAGCTTGCAGAAGCTCTCAGAGATGCCGTTGAGTTCGATTTCATACAGCCCGGCCTCACTGCGATCACAAGAGGGCGCCCAGCACAGCTGCGTCTCAAGCAGTCCCTGACCGAGCACCTGGTCGAGCCCAGGCACACTGCCGGGGGTATCGAATACGTCGCTCGTAAGTTGCAAGCTGATATTGCCGCCGTTCAGAGTATCATTGAAAACCACATCGACGCATTGCTCGCGTTTGGGCTGCAGAATGATCGTGTCGCCTCGCATGGGCAGGCTGTGAGTCGTGTCCAGGAAGGCCGGCTCCGGTGGTTGCGGCGCAATGACCACTTCGAAGCTCTGCTCAACCGTATGCGCCAGTGTGCAGGTCGAAGAATCCGTACCGCTGAGCGTCACGACGAGCGTATCGTTCAGGTTTTCGCAGACCGAATTGACGCAGAATTGACCGGTGATCGACGTCTCATCCTCGACTTTCAGTGGGAAATAGCCGAACACATTGAGTGGGTTGCCCTGGGGGTCGGTGATGCTGTAGCTCATGTCGAGGTTGAAGCCGAACTGCGCATCCTGGGGCACGTCCGTGAGTTCAAACACGACGCAATAATCCGTCTCGGCAATCGTGACGGCCGGGGCGACCAGGGGCGCACCCGACGAATCGGTGATGCTCAGGGTCGGCGGCTGGTTCTCGGGCTCTTGAATGATGAGATAAAGTGTGTCTTCCAATCGGTGCGATTCGACACACAAAATCGAGTCCAGCGTACTGTGGATCAGCAGCAGGGTATCACCCAGATTCTCGCACCCTGCGATGTAACTGACGGTGGTCGTCAGGCTCAGCGGGTCGAGGTTCGGGAGGCTATCGAGGGTGATGGGCGGGCCAACATAGGGGCTGCCATCCAGGTTCTCAACGCGCGCTTCAGCGCTCAGGCGGCCAGCGGGCAGTTGGTCGGTGATGTCGTAGCCGTACTGCATACTGCTGTCGGCAAAAATGATCAGCGTGTCGTTGTTGAGCGCAAGGCCAGCGTCGTTGCGCACCACCACCGGTTCGGGGTTGAACGGCTCGTTGAGGAGCACGTAAGTCGTGTCGTACACGATGTGCTGCACCGCGCACCTCGAAGAGTCGTTGAGCTGGAAAACCACCGCCAGCGTGTCGTCGAACATATCGAGGCAGGGCACCTCCCAGCAGAATGTGCCGGTGTAGATCAGTTCGTCCGGTGTGCTGACATCAACGGGCGGGTTGGTGATCGTCCGGTTGCCACCGTTGATGAGCTGCCCGGTCGTCAGGTTAAACACACGCACGAAAGGCGGAATGCGCAGGCGCGAATTCTCGATGCTGTCGCGCAGCTCAAAGTCGATGCACAGCTCTTCGTTGCTCAGCTCAAAGAAATCGACCCTCACCGTGTCGTTGTTGACGGGCTGGGTGGTGGAGGCATAGCTGGCCGTGACTTCCGGCACCGGGTTGTCGGGCGGCACCACCCGGATGTTTACCGTGTCGTAGGCGCGGTTGTCGGGCGGGCAGCCGTTGAGCTTGATGCCTTCAATCACGAGTTGGTAGGGCATTTCGACCCCCTCGCACCCGGCGGGCCAGCAAATCTGGCCGGTAATACTGTCGCCATCCGAGACCACATTTGACACAATGGGCGGAGTAGTGGTAGGCACGCTCTCAATGACGTTGTAGGCGATGTCGTCTACGTCTGTTTGGGGACTGTTGACACTGAACTCAAAACAGGCCGTGTCTTCATCCAGAATCACCTCGATGGTGTCACCACTGACGACCGGGTTGCCGGTTAGGTCGGTCGTAACGAACGCGAGGTTGTTGGGCGGGCGTTGCACACGCACCCAAATCGTGTCGTAAACGATGTTGTAGTTCGGGCAGTCGTCGGGGTCGGAGGCCTGGATCGGAAACTCGAATATCTGGTCTTCCTGAATATCGCAGCTGGGCGTCCAGCAAAACGTGTAGCGAATGGGCTCGTTACCCGCGTCAATGTCGACACTGGGGCCATTGGGCGGCGATATCGAGATGTCGAGCGGGTCGGTGTTATCGGGGTCTTCTATCTCGAAACTGAAGCAGAACTCGTTGTTCGCGTTGGCTATAATTGTGTCTTGGTTTGCCGATATGGAAGCCTCGGGGTTGTTCTGCACAGCCATGAGGTCGGGGGTGATGATGGGCAGATCGGGGATGTCGGCGCAGGGCGAGACCATAAACTGGATATCGCGCACCGTTTCGCCGATCAGCACGCCATTGCGGTACTCCTGCACGCTGTAAGCAACCACGAACAAGCCGGGGTTGGTCGGGAAGAAGGTCAAATCGCCCGTGTTGGGGTCAATGGTTGTGGTGGAACCCGGCCCCAGCGGGTTCTGGAAAGAATAACCCGCGTTAAAATCGACGTTCGTGTAGGGCGGTGGACCGAAGGGGTTGCCGGGGTCGCCGGGACCGTTGGCACCGGGCGGACGAATAGTCGGGTCTTGCTGATTGGCGCCCAGGCCCTGGAAGTTGCGGCTATCCAGCGGGTCGACGATCTGATACTGCAAATCGTCGCCGTCGATATCGGTGGCCGACTGGCTGAAGGTCACCGGCTTGTTCAGACAGATGAAAAGCGGCGGCTGCTGGTCCCAGGTCGCCGAGTTGTTGCAGCCGCTTGGCAGCACATCGCTGCCGGGCACGTGCGTGTAATATGTCAGGCCCTGTTCGTTGCTGTTGAACAGGTTATTCACTGCCGAATTCCGACAACAGCGTGCCCATGAGATGTCATATCCGCCCGGCCGAGGTGGCAAATTGATGGGGGCACTAATGTAGATGCCGTCCTGGCGACACACCTCATCGGGCTCCAGACCACATTCTTCAACGGCTTCGGGGTTCACCTGCACAGGGTTGGGCGGGGCAGATACCTGCACGATTTGCCGGAGGGTGCCGTCGTTGCTGTTGTAAATATGCAGGTAGATAATGTCGTCGTAGCCGGCGACCGGCAAACCGCTGTTGTCTTGCGCGCAATCGCGAAACAGCCGCAGACGAAACTGGTAGTTGTTGTTGCCGTCGCAGGTGTAGGTGATCTCGGCGCCCGCGATATGATATGCCTGCACCTCCACAACGGGTGTGAGGCAAAGCAGGCAGGCAAAAGTCAAAAACAAGGCGCGAAAGAGGTGCGACATTGGCAGCTTAATCTGAGGCATTTATCTAACACTAACATAAACTCTTTTTAGGTGGTTTTAGTGTCTTTTGCGTTGAAAAGTCTGAAGGCTGGTGTGAAAGGTCGCAATAGGCTGCTGAGTGATGGCGATTTGCGACATGTCGGCGCCGTATTCATGAGGTGCTTGGCCTTTTTAGAAAGGATTTCGGAAATGATTCTGCGCACATCTTCGGCCGAGTTTGCGTTCTTTGCAACCTGACTCATCCACCCAGTAACCGCCCAATGGATACCCTTGCGCCCAAAGAAGACCGCTACCGCATCATTTCGATGCTGTTTCTGGTCGTCGGCATTTCAATTGTGCTGATGAGCGTGGGCGGTGTGGCGTTCAAGTCGCTGTGGGAGGGCGTGGCTGGCACCAAGCTGCCGACCTTTGAAGAGCTGGGCAAAGTTGAACTCACCCGCCCGCAATCGCTTGGCATGGCGCTGCAGATGATCTTCACGCAAGTGATGATTTTCGGGCTTCCGGCCGTCATTGGTGCTGTTTTGCTTGGGCATGTCAAGTGGTTCACGGGCTTCCCCGGCCGGCCCAAATGGGTGCAGTTGTCGCTGGTGCCGCTGGTGATTTTGTTCGTGTTGCCAATTGTCAATGCGATTTACATCCCCGAAAGCCAGATCAACTTCGGCGAGGGCATGCAGGAAGTAGAATCCGCCCTGAAAGAAGCGGAGACTAAAACCGAGGCCTCGCTGGAGCCCGTGCTGAAATACTTACCGTTCCTCAGCCTGATTGCCATCGCGCTATTCCCGGCCGTTTGCGAAGAGCTGTTCTTCCGCGGCTTTTTGCAGCAAAGCCTGCGATCTGTGATGAACGTACATGTGGCGGTGATGGTCACGGCCTTCATTTTCAGTCTGGTACACGGGCAGATCTACGGCTTCTTTTCGCGCTGGCTGCTGGGCGTGGCGCTAGGGTATCTGGTGATCTACGCCAACTCGCTGTGGCCTGCGATACTTGCGCATTTTCTGTACAATGGCTTCCAGGTTGTGCTGTTTAGCATGCAGCTCAACGGGCGCATCGACGCCGCTGATTTGGAGAAAACCGAAAGCATGTCCTGGTGGATGGTACTGCTGAGCGTGGTGCTGCTGGGCGGCGTATTCTGGATGTACAAACGCTTCTGGGAACCACTTCCCGAGCTGCCCACCCGCCCAAGACCGGCTTTTGACGTATATTCGCACGATGGCGAAGATGCAGACCAAGCTCCGTCGGCCTCAGCGCGAGGCATCGACCAACCCCCAACCCGCCGTGGCGAAGAAGAAGAAGAATGAAACGCTCATACGGGCCATCACGGGCCTGGTGGCGCTCCCGGTTCTGCTGTATCTGATCATCTGGGCGCCCAATGGGTGGGGTATGCTGTTTCTGGCGTCTGCCATCACGTTGCTGGGCATGCTGGAGTTTTTCAAGCTCACGCGCATTGCGGTCTACCAGCCCATTACTATCTATACGCTTTTGCTGACCGGCCTGATGTTCATCGGCATCAGCCTGCACTTTCAGTTCAACGAGCCGGTGTACCAGTTTGCGCCGCTCATCATACTGGCCTTCCCACTGGCAGGTGTCATCTCGCTCTGGGATGTCAAAAGTAAGCACCCCTACAAACAAGTGGCGCTGCTGCTACTCACAATCTGGTACATAGCGGTGCCCATGGCGCTATGGTTCGCCAGTGGATTCCGGATGATTGAAGGCGCTGACTATCAGCTCTTCGACCTCGAGACGCCGTTCTACTCCTACGCCTACCATCGGCCGCTAGGTATTTTGTTCTGTACCTGGATCGCCGACACCTCGGCA
>CAZTEZ010000019.1:0-17860 GCA_964611815.1 uncultured Bacteroidia bacterium
TCGCTCAGCCACACACCGCCACCCCAACTGCCACAGCCCAAGGGCGATGGCCCCGGTGCGCCCCGCTACATCGAGCAGTGGCGCAAAATGAAGCTCAACCCCGAGCAGCCTGATTACATGCAGCTCGTGCGCCGCTTGCGCCGCCAAAGCGTGGTGCCTTACGCCAAGACCGCGGCCAGCAACTTCACGAGTATCACGGAATTGGGCCCGGACAACATCGGCGGGCGTACCCGTGCGCTGGTCTTCGACCACTCGAACACCGACCACATCGTCACGGGTGGCGTTTCGGGCGGTATCTGGCACAGCTATGACCGCGGCGACACCTGGATGCCGGTGAGCGACCAACTGCCGACGCTCTCGGTCACGGACATCTGCCAGAACCCTGACGACGCCGATGTCTGGTACTTCTGCACCGGAGAGGTGACGGGCAACTCGGCCGACATCGATGGCGACGGTATCTACAAATCCACCGACGGCGGGCTCACCTGGAGCCAACTCGCGGCCACTGATAACAACGACTTCCTGAAAAACTGGTGCATCCGCCACAGCCCCATAGAGGCCAATACGATCTACGTCGGCACAGGTGGAAGTGGCTTGTTCAAGTCGACTAACGGTGGCGACAGCTTTGAGCAGATCTTACCAAACAACAAGAGCAACTCGCACGTCACAGACCTGATTCTGTTTGACGACGGCCGCGTGATGGCCGCGCTGCGCAACGATGGTGTCTACATTAGCCCCGACGGCAGCGCCAACAGTTTCACAAAAGTGGGCGGCGGCCTGCCGACTGCAGACTACCGCCGGATTCAACTCGCGGTCTGCGAGCAGCAACCCAACAATGTCTTCGCAGCCTATGAAGACCGCCGGGAGTCGACCTACGACTCGGGCCTGAAGGGCATCTGGAAATCGACTGATGGCGGCCAAACCTGGTCTGAACTGCCGGGCAACCCCGAAGATTTTAACATCTACATGCGCTTCAACTGGTATGCATTTGCGTTCGAGGTAAAGCCCAACGACCCGGATTTTATCGTGACCGGTAGCGTCGAATTGGCCTACACGAGCAACGGCGGGCAAACCTGGAGCGAAGCGAGCTATGGCCACGCCGACAACCACACCTGTGTGTTCGACCCCGACAATACCAACCGCTTTTACATCGGTAACGACGGCGGTATCTATCGTTTTGGGGCGCTGACCGCTGGCCTGTTCAACGAAGACCTGAACGAGGGCTACAACGTCACGCAGTTCTTCGCCGGCAGCTTTGGCCCGCTGGGCGACCAGGCCTGGGGCGGTACGCAGGACAACGGCACGCTCTCGTATTTCCTGGGCGGCTCTTCTTTCGACGAAATCTATGGTGCCGACGGCGCGTTTAACGGCATCAGCCAGCAGAACGCAAGCCTCGGGTACGTCTCGTGGCAAAGAGGCATGATTCTGCGCACCTTCAATGCGCAGAACCAGAAACCCAAATTCTCGTTCATTCTAAACGAATTAGACGGCGATGGCGACTTCGAGATCGACGACGCGGTGTGGTTCATCAACCCCTTTTACCTAAACCCAGCAGACGGCAACCAGGTGTATTTTGTAACGCAGGAGCGCATTTGGCGCACAAGCAATGCCGGCGACAACTGGGAACCGATGACCGAGGCGCAGAGCTTCGACCTTTACGCGGTGGGCCTCAGCAACGATGACGACCCCACGATGTATTACGGTGGCGAGGCCGGTCAGTTTTACCGCGTGGATGGCGCCCTAAACGCCAGCCCGGGCGACGAAATCGATATGTCAAACACCCTGCCGCAAGATGTCGACAACAGCTTCATCGGCGAAATCACCGTCGACCCCAACGACCCCAGCATCATCATGGTAGCATTCCACGATTACCTGGACGCGCCGCGTCTCTACCGGGTGTTCTTCGCAAACACAGATGCACCGCTGTGGCAGCCCATTTCCGGCTTACCCGAAGGCATGCCCGTGAACAGCATCGCCCTGCACCCGAACGCTTCTGAAACGCACTGGGTAGCCGGCACCGACTTTGGCGTGTACACCACCCAAGACGGTGGCGCCAACTGGACGAAAGAAACCAGCATCCCGAACGTGCCCATCGCGCAGGTGAAAATCCGCAACGACGACCGCGTTTTCGCCTGGACGCACGGCCGTGGCCTGTGGGGCGCGGACTTCCTGACCGAGCCCGTCTCACGCAGCGAGCAGCCCAAGCTGGCTCAGCTCAAACTCTACCCCAACCCGGCACATGAGCAGATCACCGTCGATTGGCCCGGCCAGCGGGACGCGAGCTATACCATTACAGATGCCAAAGGCCGCGAAGTGGCCGGCGGTTCGCTCGCTGCCAGCCAGCGCGTCGGCCTCGATGGCCTGGCGCCGGGGGTCTACTTCCTGCGCGCCCGTGCGGGTCAGCAGACGGCCGTCAAGCGATTTGTGGTGGTGAAGTGATCGGTGGACCAGGATTTTCGGGATTGGGCGCATGATTTTCAAGATTTCTATTGAGGGGGTACATCCTGATTGAAGGGAAGTACCTACACCTCTTTTCGCTCGCGCTGTAATTGTCGTAGGTCCTTCGGGCTGCGCCCTCAGGATGTAACAGCGAATAAGGGGGGTACATCCTGAACGAAGTGAAGGACCTACACCTCTCTTCGCTCGAGCTGTAGTTGTTGTAGATCCTTCGGGCTACTCCCTCAGGATGTAACAGATAAGTTGATTCAAAGCGCATCTCACATCCTAAAAATCCTTCCGAATCCTGCAAATCCTGGTTCTTCACAATCCTGCAAATCCAGGTTCTAAAACAAAAAAACGCCCGCTGGGAATCCAGCGGGCGTTTTTCGTATGTTTTGATTGGAGGAAGCGCTTATTGCTTGCTGTCAATCTGCGGCGAGACCACCTCGCCATTCAGGCGCAGGATGATCGGGCGGGCGCCCTCTTTGTCGAGCATCACGGTGATCGACTTGCGCTGCTTGCCCATTTTGCCGGCCGAGTTGAACTTGACGAAGATTTCGCCCGTTTCACCCGGCTTGATTTCGTCGCGCGAGAAACTCGGGACGGTGCAGCCACAGCTGGGCTTCACGTTCGTGATTTTGATCGGCGCGTCGCTGTTGTTGCGGTACTTGAAGGTATGCTTCACGACATCGCCCTGTTTGATAGTGCCGAACTCGTGAGATTTTTCGGTGAAGGTCAACGTGGCGTCGTCAGACTGCGCAAACGCGCTGAGAGCGAAGACGCTAAAGAGAATGGTCAGTAGGCTAGTTAATTTCATGGCTGGTCGGTTGGTATCCTTTTGTTAAGGAGATGTTGAATATTAGACGATTTCAAGCAAAGTACATTAATTTGCTTGTACACAGCAAGTGTGCGTCTTCTGAATACCTAGTGTAACAAAGCGCGTGCCAAGTACGTTAAGCTGACATATGCGATTTCTCCGCGTCTTCATATTGGTCCTAGTGCCGGTGCTGCTCATCTGGAGCTGCTCGAACGACGAGCCGATCTTCCCGCTCGAGCCACAAATCGAGGTACTGTCCGTCACACCCGACTCGTTGTGCAACAACTTCGGCATCGACGGCTGTGGCGATGAGCAGAACCTCACGCTCACACTCAGTTACACCGATGGCGATGGCGATTTGGGCTCCGACGATGACCAAGACACCACCAACGTCAACTTTTTCATGCAGGATTTGCGCGAGAACCATCCCGATAACTTCGACGGTATCATCGTCGGCACCATGCCCTCGCTGACCGCCGAAGCGCGTAACCCCTCGATTCAGGGCGAAATTCAGTTCAGCCTGCCCGTCGGCTTGGTGAACTATAACACCGACGGTTCGTACGACAGCACGCGCTTTGCGATCTGGATTACCGACCGCGCCGGCAACCAATCGAACGTCGACACCAGCGACTGGGTGTACATCTGCCCCGGCGCCTGCCCGTGATCTGCTCCGAGAAGCAGCCCGAGAAGCAGCCCGACCCGCTTAAAATCAGTATCTTCACGCCGTGAAGCGCACCAAAAACCGTATTCAGCACCACCTCTCGCCCGATGCCAAAGGGCCCGTGCGAATCATGGTCGCGCATTCCGTAACGGAAGCTTACAAGTACAAGCTGATGCTCAACCGCTTGGGTGTGCCTTTCAATGTGCGCAATGAGGACTTGCAGAGCTACGTCGGTTACTCCGCAGCCGGGCCCATCGAATTTTGGGTGCCCGCCGCCGTGGCCGAGAAAGCCATCGAGGGCCTGAACGCCAGCTTCGAAATCGACGCCGAGGCCATTCCTGAGACCTGCCCGGCCTGCTCGACACCCAACCCGCACAAGCGCTACACCTGCCCGGATTGCGGACTGTCGCTCGTCTAATTGCCCGTTCGGTAAGCTTTTTTTCGCAAGAAGAATCGTCGGGCCAGAGGGGGCCGATTAATCCAAAGCAGTTCGGTATTTTGCCCACGCACTTCATACTGTAACTGCAGAGGATCGATAATATGGAATACTTGTTCATGGGCATCGTGGCGCTGGTGGGCGTTGGTTTGGGCTATTTTTTGGCCAACCGGGCAGCCGCCGCACAGCAGCAGCGCCTTTCTGAAGAGCGCGACGATTTGCGCGAGGAGCTCACCCGCATGAAGACTGAGCTTGGCGAGGCACGGGAGGCGGCAACTGCGGCAAATCATTCTGCTATCAGTGCACGCGAGCAACTGCAGGCCGCCAAGGCTGCTCTCGAAAACGCCCGGCAAGAGCGTCGAAAAGAGGTTGAGACTATTACTAAAAGCTACGTGAGCCAGATTCGGGAGTTGCGTAGCGATCACGAAATCGCGCTTAAACAGGCGCATGAGAAAATCGACGACCTCCAAAACCGACTCGAACACACCCAACAGGCGCTGAAAGAGCAGGAAACGCTGAACCAGTCGCTTGAAGAGAAGCAGAATGAAAAAGCGCTGGAGCTTGAACAGCTCAACGAGCGATTTCGGGAGGCGTTTGAAAACACCGCCAACGAGATTCAGGAGAAGAGCGTCAGCAAATTGAACAAAGAGGCTAAGGAGAAATTCGAGGCTATTCTTGCGCCGTTTAAACAGCAACTCGAACAGTTTCAGAAACAGTACCAAGAGGGTACAAAGACCTTCCATGGACTCGAAAAGCACATCCAACTGCTGCAAGATGAAAGCCGAAAGCTAGGCGAGGAAGCCAGTAACCTCACTAAGGCGCTTAAGGGCGATAAACAGGTGCAGGGCAGATTTGGAGAGGAGATTCTTGAGCGCCTACTGGAGTTTGCCGGCTTCAAAAAAGACATCGATTTCTACACGCAATCGAGTACGACCACCGATGCTGGCAACCGCCTGCGCCCGGATGTGATCGTCTCGCTGCCCGACAGTCGCAACATCGTCATCGACTCGAAAGTCACCCTCGTGTCGTACGCTGAATACCACGCTGCCGAAGACGAGCAGGCCAAAACGGCCGCACTCAAAGCCATGAATACCGCCATTCGCAAGCATATTTCAACCTTGGGCGAAAAGGCTTACCACGCGCATTTCGACAATACGCCTGGCATGACGGTGATGTTCTTCTTCAACGAAAGCGCCTACCAAACGGCCATTGCCCAAGACCCTGACCTGCTGGATTTTGCCTATCAGCAGAAAGTCGTGCTGACCTCACCGACCAACCTGTTGGTACTGCTCTGGCTTATCAAGCAAGAGTGGCGCAACGCCATGGCCGTTAAAAATGCGACGGATATCGTTGAGCAGGGCGAAAGGGTGATCGAGTACATTGGCAAAATTTACAGTGCGTTTGAAGACACTGAAAAGCATCTCGAAAAAGCTCTACAAAGCACCACCAATGGCAAAAAGTGGCTCAGCGACTCCAAACGCAGCGACTCTCGTCTGGATGGCATCATCCAAAAGCTGCAAGAACTGGGCTGCGACCTACCCAGCGGCCGCAATGAATTGCCTTCTGACTTGAACCCAAATCAGTTGAACTGATGCCTTGTTCGCTATTTTTGGGCAGAGCCCTCCCCCATGCTTGAGAGAATCCTCACCTATTACGTGCTTGAACACTTTTCGTTGTTCTTGATCTGGCTGCTGTTGCCACCCTTCATCATTTGGGCGTATCGAAAGCACGCTTCTGTAGGCATGCTGCTTTTGATCTTACACACTCTCGCGACATCCATCATTCTCGCTGTGGGCCTGGTTTTCATTGACCCAGAGCTAACCAGGGAAGGGGTATGGCCTCTCATTCCAGCCTGTTTTACAATCACAGTACTGACGTATCTGCCGCTGCTTTTAAGCCCGGCCAGAAACAAGGTTTTACAGACCATGTTTTTGATTTGGATTTTATTCAGCCTGGGCATCGGGCTTTTCATGCCAACTCCGATGTACCACCTGAACCTGGTGGCTCTGCTGCTATTATTGCTGCTTGGGGTCGACAAAAGCTACTCTTGGCTGATCAGTTATTGGGCCCTTGGCTTCGTCGTATACTTGATTCACTTGTGTGAACAGCTCTATGGAGCACCCTTAACGATCAACGAGATGTTTGCGCTTGCATTCACGATCACCTTTTTGCTGGAATTAGTGCTCTTTGAAGGCTACAGGTTTGGGCGGCTTTCTTTGAGCTTGACCAACGGTGTGATCACCGTGCTATTTGTAATATTTAACGTCTTTCATCCAAGCGCATTCTTTCTGGATGCCGAATATTTGCATTGGTCATTACAAATCTCTCCAATACTGGCAGGAGGCGTAGTTTACCTCTACCTCCGACAGCGAAATGAGTTCTTGGCAGCAACGATCATGGGGACAATTTTGCTTTGGTTGCTGTTCTTGGCTATCCCCTGGTTACCTCTTGGAGATCAGGCTATTACTATCAAGGCTCTGATGTTTTTGTTGCTCTATGGGGCCTTACTCTCACCGTGGTTTTACAGCTCCATTCCCGCGCCTTTCTCAGCTCAAGTAGCAAAACGATCTGCCATTGTCACTATGCTTGGTTTACTGACGATCTTTCTTCTGGGTCAAAACTCTGACACATTAAAAGTTTTCTAAGCTTGCCCATTCGGTTAAATATCAAACAGGCGATGGCGCTTGTCTTGCTTTTGCAAGTGCTCACGATCGTGGCGATGATTCTTCGTTCGCCCAATGTCGTACTGTTCGGAGACGTATATTACTTCGAAACCGAGCCCATGCAACCCCGCGAGCTTGTTACTGAAGGCGGACTGCGGTTAAATATAGGCTTGGAGAAACCTTACGGAGGTGTGCTTAAGTTACGCCCTTACACACCGGTTTCCGACTGGCTCTTCATTGATACGATTCTTCCAAAACGTACCAACTCCGATGATGCGATCTGGGTGAATTGGGATCAAGAACAACACCACCGCCTGACTTTTTTCGAATGCTCATCGGAAAAGGCCAAAGAGATAGAGCGAGAACTGCGCATGCGTGCACTTGAAAATGGCACCGCCAAGCATCCGCTTTACGTTAAAGTGCACCTTAGAAACAATAATATCGTTCGGGTAATGGATGTTTATGTGCCTGAGCCAGAAGAATAACCGCCCCCTGATCGCTCCCCAAGCACCTTCACCGACCACCTCACCCACCTCCCGTGCTTCAAATCGCCCACGACACGCTCTATGCCCACCCGCTGCCGGAGGGCCACCGCTTTCCGATGGCCAAGTATGAGCTGATTCCCGAGCAGCTACTGCACGAGGGGCGCATCACGCGAGCGCAGTTGCACCAGCCTGAAAAAGTGGCGCTGGAACACGCACTGGCCGTGCACGACGTGCGATACGTGCGGCGACTGCTGAACCTGGAGCTGGAGCGCAAAGAAGTGCGGGCCATCGGTTTCCCGCTCTCGCGCGAGCTGGTGAACCGTGAACTGACGATCACGCAGGGCACGATCGATAACGTGAACTATGCGCTCGAAAACGGCGCGGCCATGAACGTTGCGGGCGGCACACACCACGCGTATACCGACCGGGGCGAGGGCTTTTGTCTGCTCAACGACCAGGCGATTGCGGCGAAATATCTGATTGACCACACCCGCGTGCAGCGTGTGCTGATTCTTGATCTCGACGTGCATCAGGGCCAGGGCACGGCGCAAATTTTCGAGGGCTATGACCCGGTTTTCACGTTTTCGATGCACGGCAAAGACAACTATCCCCTGCGCAAAGAGCGCTCCGATTGGGACATCCCGTTGGCATCGGGCACGGAAGACGATCAGTATCTGAGCGAGTTGCAGGCGGTGCTAGCAGTCCTCTTCGACCGTGCGCGGCCAGATTTCGTCTTCTACCTGAGTGGGGTGGATGTGCTGGCGAGCGATAAGCTCGGGCGGCTAGCGCTATCGCCGGCGGGCTGTGCCGAACGCGACCGCATGGTTGTGGAGGCCGTGGCGGCCAAGGGATTGCCGCTGCAGGTGAGCATGGGCGGCGGTTACTCAGAGCGCTTGGCGACGATTGTCGATGCGCACTGCGAAACGTTTAAGATCGTACAGGACGTCTACTACAGTTAGAGCTTAGCGGCGCGGCATCAGTTGCCGCACTGCTTATAGGTCTTCTGCATCTTGGAGATGAGCTCGCGCTGTTCGAGTCGCTGCTGCTTCATTTTGTCCAGCAACTTCTCGATGTCGCTTTCCAGCGCCTCGTCAACCTGGCGGCTGCCGGAAATGTCCTCGTACTGATCGTTGATTCGGTCGGCGGTCTGAGCGAAGGTTTTCATGTGCAAGGGCTAGCTGTAATCTTACTAACACCTGTAAGTTAATACGAGATGAACTGCACTTCGCATTAGGTATAAAGTATTAGATAAACGGCCCCAAAACTTCGACAAACGTCAATGTGAATTGTTTATAAGTAAAGCTTTAAGAACTAAGCAGCTTTAGCCTCAACTACAACAATTTAAGTACTGTCAGGGCTTATAATTCGACTGTTTAAAAACCCGTGTATAGTTACGGTTTTCTACTAATGCCTTTAATTCGGGCGACTCGTTTTCAACGTAGGCCTTCACGATCTGCCAACCGATGAACTCCGCCAGACGGGGTGGCGATGCTTTGCCAAACGCCTTGGTGAAGGGCGCCTCGTTGATGTACGCGTCGTACTTCAAGGGGTTCGACTCGTAAAGCTTGGGCAGCAGGTGGTTATAGATTGCGGCTTCGTTGGCCTTGCTCCACTCATACTTTTCTGGCGAGTAGCGCATGATTACGTGCGGCGGCAGCTCTGGGTCGAGTTGCTGAAGCGCTTCGTACCGAATGCCGGCGTTGAGCATGTAATCGATCAGGCGGGGGGTTTCGTGCTGCTGCAGCGGTTTGTGCAGCTCCTGGATGATGGCGTGCAACGCCACGGGCTGCAGCTGTTCGGGCGTGCAGTGGGCGCGCACGTACTTGGGCATCATCGGATGCAGGTACTTCGTTTTAGGCCCGAGGAAGTATTCGAGGCTGATGGTCAACAACTTGGCGTCTTTGAACCAGCGCACACGGTTGTGATGATACTGCATCTGCCAGTTCACCCGTGCATCTACCCCCAGCGCGATGGTGCGAATGCGCGGCAGCGCCAGCTCCGGGAAGTTCTTCTTCAGGCGTGCAAACGGCTGCTCAAAACGGCTGGCGAAATCGTACTCTGCCGGATAGTGCTTTCGAATGGTGTCGAACAGGTTCTGATACAGCGTGTCGCGCGAGATGCCGCACATATCTTGCTTGAAGGCCGTCTGTGCTTGCGGCTGCCTGGCCAGCATCGTGCTATCAGCCTCCGGGTAAATGGTTTGCGCCATAGCAAACAGCTCGTCACCTACGACTTTGTCGAAGTTGTTGACACACGCGGCAGTGGTGTCCTTCGGCTGATCGGGCAGCTGCTGGCCGAGTTCAAGCAGCATCAGTTCATAGCGCTCGACATCGACTTGAGTCTCGGGCAAATCTTCGCCACAGGCTGAGAGCAGCAGCAAGAAACTAAAGCACAACGGCAACAGCCGCCACAATTGGAATGGGTGCATAAACGAAACGGGATCGTAAGGGTTCAAGTCGGCGCGATCGGGTGCAGCTTTAGCCACTGCTCAATTCGTGGCCTGGTAAAGGTTAATCTCGATCACGAGTTTATCGCCCTCTATAGCCTGATCGTCGACTTTCATTTTGACACGGCGCCCCCGCGAGAGGCCTTCTTTGTAGTAGAAGTCGTCGTTGGGGAACTTCAAGCTGGGGTAGAACTTGCCGTCGGTGTAGCTGTCGTGCATCTCGGCTTCATAGGTGTTGCCTTCAGGGGTTTTCAGCAGCACATCGCCGTGGGGGACGTTCTCGACGGGGTTCATGTTGGCATCGGCAATCAGGATAGTCTTGTTCTGAACTTCGTGGCGCGAAAGTTTACGGTCGATATGCGAAACTGCCATGACGGGTCTTTTCTACGTATGAAATGAAGCGTAAGTCTTGGCAAGTTAACGAAAAAGCAGGGAGTTTCATGCGCCGCCCAAGGGGCTATTCCACGGCACACCCAGACGCCCTTGCGATGCGAAAGTCGTATCTTAAACCTGTGGGCGAAAAATGAAAATATGCCAGTTTTGGGGTTGAGAGAGGCGGCAATGCTCAATATCGACTTCTAGTTAGTCGCTTTCCTAACGATCGTCTTCAATAGAAGAACCGACAATTTCGGCAGCTATAGAGTGATCGGTCTCAGATTCAATGAAGAAGTCCCCTTTTTCATCTACTGCTGCACGTATACCTTCAATGCGCGCAGACACGAGCGTATGCTCAATCACATGTCGCTGAAGAAACTCAGGATCCCGCAGCTCCGGGTGCAAGTCGATGATCTTATCTGCCATACAGCAATTTAACGATTTTCAACGTATTATAATGCCACACACCCCCAACAGGAACACCGCTCGCAGTCGAAAAGCGCTACGAAAATGATTTCTAGGGCCGGTTTTAACGACTGTTAGCATTCTGTGTGCCAACCGAGCGTCTTTTTTTGGTACTTTCGATGCTCGGTTAGGCCACCACGTGCGCTAACTCTCGGACAATAACCCCTTAACATTCAATCTGACTGCTATTATGCTGAAACGACTCAGTCTCATCGTCCTGACGATGATCTTCAGCCTCAACAGCCTGACGCTCAGCCAGCTGAAGGCCTCCGAACCGCCCGTAGAAGGCATGTGGTTCCCGCTGTTGATCTCCAAGAACTACGAAGAAATGAAGCGCCTGGGCCTCGAGCTGAAGCCCGAGGACATCTACAGCGTGAACAAAAGCTCGCTCAAAGACGCGATCGTCTCGCTAGGCGGCTTCTGCACGGCCGAAGTCATCTCTGACCAGGGCCTGCTGCTCACCAACCACCACTGCGCCTACGACGGCATTCAGTCGCTCTCAACCGTTGAGAACGACATCCTCACGGAAGGTTTCGCCGCCAAAACGCTGAAAGACGAGAAGCCCATCGAGGGTCTGAAAGTCTACTTCCTGCGCGAGGTGATTCCCGTGACCGACACCGTACTCGGCGAGCTGGAGGGCATCGAAAACGAAGCCACCCGTGGACAGATGGTGATGGCTCTCGGCGAGCACTTCAACGAGAAGTACGGCGAAGACGGCAAGTACCGCGTTGACCTCGAGGAGTTTTACTACGGCAACGATTACTACGTCTTTATTTACGAGACCTACAAAGACGTTCGCCTGGTGCTGAACCCACCGGAAGCCATCGGCAAGTTTGGTGGCGACACCGACAACTGGCAGTGGCCGCGCCACACCGGCGACTTCTCGCTCCTGCGTGTGTATGCCGACAAAGACGGCAACCCCGCTGAGTACAGCGAAGACAACGTCCCGCTGAAGCCCAAGCACCACCTGCCAGTCAACATCCAGGAAAAGGAAAAGGACGACTATGCGATGATCATGGGCTATCCCGGTCGCACGCAGCGTTACCTCACGAGCTGGGACATCGCCCGCAAACGCGACGTCGAGAACCCCATCATCGTGAAAGTCCGTGGCGAGTGCCTCGACATCATGCGCAACCGCATGGATAAGAGCGAAAAAATCCGCCTGCAGTACGCCTCGAAGTACGCCAGCCTGATGAACTACTACAAGCTTTTTGGTGGCCAAATCGAGTCGTTCAACGACCTGGGCACCGTCGAAAGCCTTCAGGAATACGAGAAAGAATTCACGGCGTGGGTAGAGGAAAAGCCCGAGCGCCAAGAAAAGTACGGCGACGTACTCCCCACGCTTCAGCGCACCGACAAGCAGATTGCCCCCTACATGACGCCCTACCACTACTTCGTGCAAGGCATCATCTCTTGTGTGGACGCTACGCAGTACGCGTTTGGCTTCATCCAGGTAGCTCCGGTGCTGAAAGATTACGATGAAGACGACGCGGACGACCGCGCGCAGGTCGCTGCGGCACTCGGCGACATCAAAGAGGGCCTCGACAAGCACTTCAAAGACTACGACCTGGAGACCGACAAGGCGATCATGAAAGAGGCGCTGCAGTTGTACTACGACGACGTGCCCAAAGAGTACCACCCCGAGCTCATGGAAGATTTCGAGAAAAAGGGTGCCGACAAATTCGTGGATAAGCTCTACAAAAAGAGCTTCCTCGTGAACAAAGAGGGCGTTCAGGAATTCCTGGATGACCCGGACTACAAAGACCTGACGACAGACCCGATCTTCGAGCTTACGCAGGGCTTCTACCAGATGTTCCTCGAGAAAATCGCTGTGTACATGCAAGCCATTCGTGGCGAGAGCAAAGCGGCTTACCGCACTTACGTGCAGGGCATGATGGAAATGTCGGATGGCGACCAGCTGTTCTACCCCGATGCCAACTCAACCATGCGCCTGACCTACGGCACAATCATGCCATACGACCCGCGCGATGCGGTCTCTTACGACTGGATCACGACGCACAAGGGTCTGCTGCAGAAGCACAAAGACGGCGACTACGAGTTTGATGTGCCGGATCGCCTGCTGGAGCTCATCCGCAAGGGCGACTTCGGTAAGTACGCCAATGCGAACGGCGATCTGCCGGTCAACTTCCTGAGCGACAACGACATCACGGGTGGCAACTCGGGCTCGCCGGTCATCAACGGTAAGGGCGAACTCATCGGCCTGGCCTTTGATGGAAACATCGAAGCGTCGGCGGGCGACTTCCTGTTTGGTGGACTGAACCGCACGATCTCAGTCGACAGCCGCTACGTGCTGTTCCTGGTCGACAAATTCCACAACGCCGATCGCATCATCAAAGAGATCGACATCGTAAAGTAAGTCGATAATCGGTCGATAATCGACAGTAAACTTCTAACGCCGACTCGCAATGAGTCGGCGTTTTTTTGTGATGGCTTGGCAAGAAGAGGGCGAGTTATTGGACGGCGATGCGCTGTGCAGAATAGGGCGTCTTGAGCACATAAACACCAGCAGAAAGGCCGTTGAGCTGTAGTCGTGCGTCAAGCTGGCCATCAAAAATGCGCCGACCGGTGACGGTCAGTACCTGCACAGGCAGGGCTTCTTCGCAAGACAGCATCAGCTGACCCTGGGCTGTCTTCACCAAGACATGCGGACGCGCATCAGGCGGGGTGTAGCTCAGTACACGGCTGAAACGCCGGGCACCGCTTAGGTCTTCTTCAACGACACGGTAGTAGGTCAGTTCAGTTGGACGATTGAGGGCGTAAGTATAACGACTGATTTCACCGGGTTGGCCAATTGGCAAGCGGAAACCAATGTCAACAAGTTCGCTAGGCGATGCGCCAGCCTGCACCCAATAGCGCTCTTCGCCAGTGGCAGGGGTTTGGGCATCCCATTGTAGTTCGAATCGGTCTTCGGAGGCCAATAGTTCGACAGAAGAAAATACAATCGGCAAAACGGCATCGCAGCCTGTTGATGCACAAGTCGTGACTGTGGAAGCAATTGTGCCACCTCCTGAAGTGCTAACCGCACCACCATCGTCGCACAAATCAATGGTGCCACTCACACTGCCACTGCCCTGAACGATAGAGGTCCCGCTAGCAAAATTCATACAACCGCCCGAGCCACCTATCGTACCGTTGTTCATTTGAAGATCGTCCGCAATAATCTCGGAGCCGGGTTGTAAACACACATCCCCATTATTTTGACGCCAGGTGCCATTTATATAAACGTCACCCGCATTTTGGAAACCGCCGTTGTTCACATTGAAATCCCCACCGACCTCGAAAAAACCTTCGTTATAAATCTCGAAGCCAGCGTTTAGGTTAAAGCCGTTGGCTATTTCCCAGTCGCCATAGTTCATCAGGGCAGCACCAGCACCCGAATTCAAGTTATTTGTAGTTACTGAGCCGTAATTGTAAAAAACGCCGTTGTTAACTGAGATATTGCCAACATCTATGCTGCCGCAATTTACCACACTAGCACCAGGGGAGATATTCACATTCCAGTTGCCGGTCACACTGACCCCAGATGCAACGCAGAGCTTTTCGCCACTATTGACATTATAGTTATGATTAGGTGCGTCAGCGGTAATAGTATACGTACATCCGGTAGTACAGTCTTCGGTTAGAGCCGTAACTACAGGACACTGCGCGTGTAATAAGGCTGGCATGAGTAACATGGCCGCTATCGACGCACGCAAAATCGACAATAGTGGCATGAAGCGAACAGGTGAAGCCTTCAGCGCTGGAGTTTCGAAGCAGTACATGTGATTAGACGTCTTTAGTGAAAGGTGAGTAGGCCTGCTTGTGATTACAGCAAATCCTACTTACTGAATACTACGTCGGTCACCTGCTGAGGGTTGCAAGAAATGAATGCCATTTCTTATTACACAAAATGCCGCTTCAGGAAGCGCATCGAGTTTTCGCGCATAATCTTGAGCACGATTTCTTCGGGCTCTAGCTTACTGGGCTTGAAGAGTTTATAGTTCTCGCGAATGAGGTTCACGAGCGCATTGTCGAGCTTCATGGCACCCTTGCTGTGGATCTCAGGATTGTAACGCATATCCGTCACGTCCAGAACGTTGCGGATGGGTTCGATGATACCGTCGAAATCGGACCCGATGGCCAACGAATCGAAGGCGTTCTGCGGTTTGAACCCGGCACGGGTGAGCACTTTGTAGGCGTGTTCGATTTGGTTGAAGACCATTTTCACAGGGTTGCCCATCTGGTGCGCTTCTGTCCAGGCGGCGGGGCTACCCAGTACGCGCTCGTCGAGAATGAGGCCCATAATGCCGCCCAACTCGTGAATCTGACAGATGTCATCGTCGTGGAAGTTAATGTCCCAGGGGTTGAAACGCTTCGACTGCTTGCGATCTTTCACCAAATCCTCCCGCTTTTGCAAAGGTTCGTTGCCGTTGGCTGTCACGTTGGTCGGGCGACCGCTGAAGGCAATATGGCTCCCAATAACGGGCTGGTTGTGACGCGCAGCCAGCTTGTAAATCTGCGCGCGAGAGACCGCATCGCAGTGCTTCAAATCCAGCAGAATGCGATTTTGCATGCACTGCTCCACGAAATACTGGCCCAGGAAAGTCAGTCCGCGATAATCACCGGCGACATCCAGCGAGCGAATGGGGTTCATCGCGATTTTCTTGTAGCCTGTGAGCTCGGCAGCTTTGGGTTGGGTCGCCAGGTGGTTATAGACGAAGTGGTTGAGTGTGAAGATGTAGAAGTCTCTGTCCTTCATCCACTTCACGCGCTCGTCGACGAGCTTCTCGGTCTGCTCTTCTGCAGCTTCAAACTTATCGCCACCGCGGGTGTTTTTCAGCTTGTACTTGGTTGTCTCAGCAAACTTGCCACTCGTGTATTCAAAGCCGACGTTGTGCGAGCCCTCAAGCGATAGCATAGCAGCGACCTTATTGTCGTCTTTCAAGATCTCCTGCATGTGCTTGTAGTTCTTCGCCACAACGACCTCGCGATCGCCACCCGGCTCTTTGCAGTCTTTGATGAAGCGCTCGTAGGCGTCTTCCATCAGCTTGAATGGCTGGGTGATGAGGATGCTGCGCAGCACCTGGATGTCCATGTTCAACGCACGGCCCAGCACAGCCGGGCTGTTGATGAGCGTCGAGAACACGAAACGCTCCGGCAGCACGAAGAATAGCCCCACTGCACGAACGTTGCCACGAAAAAGCTTCTGAAAGTCCGAACGCGTGTAGAGCATCGTGCGCTCGTAGAGCTTTTCGGCATTGACGCTGATGGAGCAGAAGTCGGACCAGGGCGATTCAATTTCGTCGACCAGGCGGGGTTTCGTAAGCGGGTGAATGTGCCAGTCGACGTAGGGGGCAGTAGAAAGCATAGCTGGTGTTGGTGAGCTTATTTCAGTTAAAGGCTTTTGTGAGAGCAGGAGTGCCCTAGCAAGGGCCGGTTTTGTCTTCTCAGAAAAGTAGTCGGCATACAGCTGCACTTATTGAAAAACCACCGCAAAAAAAGCCGGAAAACTTGCCCAAACGAAAGCCAGAAAACTTTTTTCAACATCGCCGTAACCTTTTCCGTGTGGCGGCGTAAACAAAGGTGTATGAAAGCAGAAGCAGAAAGTTTCCGGCCACATGGCATTAGAAGTAGCGACCTTCGGCAATTAGAGCAGATGCTGAAGCATCGTGAAGCCAAGTGTTCGGGAACCAAAACAGCGGAATTGCAGAGCAGAGCAGAGCAGAAGCAAGAGAGGTAGAACCTTTTTCCTCCGCTGTTATAAAGTCGGTGCAAACGCACCGGCTTTTTTTTATGTTAGGGCAGCATGGTCTAAACAGACGAACAGCAACGCACACTGAACACCTTCCCGTGAAATTCTATCAATCGCCATTTTCGAGCTGGCTGCTGGGGGCAGTGCCCGGCGCGGTCAGTCGCTTGCCCGTGACGGACAAGACGCTTTACCTGACCTTCGACGACGGCCCCCACCCCGATACTACGCCCGAACTCGTCGGGCTGCTGAACGCCCATGGCGCCAGCGCTACGCACTTTTTGCTGGGCCAGCGTGTGCAGGATTGGCCCGATGGCGTGCGCCACCTGCTCGAAAACGGCCAGCACATTGGCAATCACGGCTGGGACCACACCGATGCCTGGCAGGCGGGGGTATTCGGCTTTCGCGATGAAATCCGCTCGGCCAAGCGCACGGCCAAACTCCTGCGCCAGTTCACCAACGAGCGCAGCCTGTGGTACCGCCCGCCCTATGGCCATTTGCACCCGCTTGCTGCACGCCGACTGAACCAGCAGTTCAAAATTGCCCTCTGGAGCATCATGCCAGGGGATTTCGACCCCCAGATAGCTGCACACGATGTGGCCCGCCTGGCCCTGCAGCAGGCCGCACCCGGTAAGATTTTAGTGCTGCACGACAGCCCCAAAGCCTGGCCTTGTCTTCAAGAGGCCCTGCCGACCATCCTCACTAAGCTCACCGAGCGCGGCTACAGCCTGCGCCATTTGCCCTGATGCTGCTCCGCGACAATGATTGAATTGAGCGTCTTTGAATGGGTATTGCTGGCGTATACTGCCCTGTATGCGCTTGGGCAGATTGTGCAGGCGCTGGCGTATGTACGTGCTCAACAACTCCCAGAGCCGAACAATACCCCACAGGTCTGCCTGCTGTTGGCCGCGCGCAACGAGGAAGACAAAATCGCCGACACACTCGACTCGCTACTTGCGCAAGACTACCCCACCGACCGCCTGACGATCCTCGTCGGCGACGATGGCTCGGAAGACAACACGCCTGCGATCATCCAGCGCTACGCTGAACAGCACCTCCATCTGCAGTATCATCGCATTGACCGCCAGATCAACGACTTGCACGGCAAACACAATGTATTGGCGGTGCTCAGCGAACTGATGCCCGATGACTGCGAGGTCGTACTCTTTACCGACGCCGACATCACCCACCCGCCCGGCTGGGTGGCGCAGATGACCGGCGTGCTCACCAGTGGCGAGGCCGAGATGTGCTCTGGCACGACGCTCGTCGAGGGGCCGCAGCTCTTTCACAAACTGCAGACGCTCGACTGGCTGATGGGCACCGC
>CAZTEZ010000020.1:0-17830 GCA_964611815.1 uncultured Bacteroidia bacterium
AGCATCGCCCGCTAACTAGACATAATTATTAAGCCTTAAAGACTACGCAGCTACAGATGTTTGATGGCAGTATAATTCTGAATATACGTGGGTAAACGTAAGACGATACTGTGCTTTTTGACCGGAGAGCCGGCGCGAAATTTGGCGGATGATTACGCTGGATACTCCTATACGATGCGATACGGCGGCGAAGAGCACCTTGTGCGGCTCAAGCCCGAGCAACTTGCGACCGACCGCTGGTTGCGCTACAACCGCCAGCGTCTACTGGAGAAAATCGTAAGCAACAACCACTGGCATCTACTCGAAAGGGGCTGGGGCCTGGTAGAGCTGCAGGACTACCTTGTAGCACCGGCTACCTACTACGACTGATATCTTATTTTCTGGTAATCAGTGTATTAGGCTGTTAGTGTGTAGTGTTATTTAAAAATTAAGCCTTTAAAGTTTTCTGTAATTGATTTGCAAAACTCAGGCGCTAAGTCGCCAAAAAAATTTTAAGAAAATTCCCGGCTAATCTTCAGACACTTAGGGCGCCGAGGCTTCAGAGCGGTATGGATAATTGCGCGATGGATGCTAACTTGTCAGACCCAGTCGTTCTTTCACATCCAGCTGTGTGTTCTGCTTGCTACTATTTGCTTACCAGTAGCGGCATTCGCCACGCCCGCAATCACTCACGTATTTACCGTGAGATGCGCTTCCAATAGGCTCCATGGACACTTTGCTGCATTTGCTTAAGTTTAAGCCTCAAAACGATCGCCCACTAACGGCAATCGCGACAGGCTCAAAGCAGGTGGCAGCACCCCGGCCTCGCACACCACTTCACACTGAAGCCACACCGTTCTTGTCTAAGCCCCCGAAGCCAACTCAAGCTTGCGCAAAAGCTGCCATTTGTCTGAAACCACGACAGCATTCGGCAGCTCGGTAATGCCGCCCACTCCTCTTGCTCTACGGCACTGTTCAATCAGACGATTCACACCCACCCTCGTTTAACTTTGAATGGGGCATGTCATAACCTTCAGTCTGCATCGCGACGACCATTTCGTCGGATAACGATGTGGATAAGTACGGGTTATGCACCCCTTTGCGCGTCCTTCACAGCCCTTTCTTAGCGGGCTGTGGACCAAACGACGTTTTTCTTAGGTTGTTGATAGCCAAAACAATGGATATTTCTATTGGACGGTCAGAGTTATCAACAGGTGTGGATAGCTTACCCACATGGTCGCAGTCAGATTTTTTACCTTTAGTTACTCAATTATGGCCCTAAAGTTCAGCCGTCGGCAACACCTACCAGCAGCCACTGCTCGATCTTCGCCCTGACATAGACGCACCATGACCGCAAGCCCGAATTGAAATCGAATTGAAATCCAATTGAAGAGAACCAACTGAAAGCGTCCTAAGACAGCAGCACTACACATCGCTCGGAACCCCCAAACGCTATGGCGTCCGCGCCACAGCTCACCACGCCTGATATTGCAACCGGGTTGGCCGCAGTTTCACCGCTCGCTTCCAGCCAGACTACCTGAAACATCTACATAAGACGAACCACATACCATAGAAAGACACACAACACGATGACACCAAAGCACACACCGCAACGCTCGCCCGAAACCGCCGCCACCAGCGCCGAAATTGCTGCACGCGAGGCCAATGAGCCGATCCTGCAGGAGAGCCACGGCCGATTCGTGCTTTTCCCGATTAAGCACGACCGCATCTGGGAAATGTACAAGACCGCCGAGGCGTGTTTCTGGACCACCGAAGAAATCGACCTGGGTGCCGACCTCACCGATTGGCACAAGCTCAATGCCGACGAGCAGCACTTCATTAAACACGTGCTTGCGTTCTTCGCCGCCAGCGACGGCATCGTCAACGAAAACCTGGTCGTGAACTTCATGCAGGATGTGAAAGTCCCGGAAGCGCGCTGCTTCTACGGCTTTCAGATCGCCATCGAGAACATTCACGCCGAGACTTACAGCCTGCTGATCGACACGTATATTGACAGCAAGGAGGAGAAGTCGCACCTATTCAATGCCATCGACACCATCCCGGCCGTGAAACGCAAGGCGGAATGGGCGATGACCTGGATCGACAACGCGCCGACTTTCGCGCACCGCCTCATCGCCTTTGCTGCGGTAGAGGGTATTTTCTTCTCAGGTAGCTTCTGCAGCATTTTCTGGCTCAAGAAGCGCGGCCTGATGCCGGGCCTCACGTTCTCGAACGAGCTCATCAGCCGCGACGAGGGCATGCACTGCGATTTCGCCTGCCTGCTTTACGAAATGTTACAAGAAAAGCCCGACCCCGAAGAGGTGCGCAGCATCATCACCGATGCGGTATCTATCGAGCAAGAATTCGTGACAGAAGCCCTGCCGGTCTCGCTCATCGGTATGAACGCCGATTTGATGTCGCAGTACATCGAGTTTGTGGCCGACCGCCTCTTGCTCCAGCTTGGTCTTGAAAAAGAATACGACTCGCAGAACCCCTTCCCGTTCATGGAGATGATCTCGATGGAGGGCAAGACCAACTTCTTTGAAAAGCGCGTCGGCGAATACCAAAAAGCGGGTGTCGCCAACAGCAATCCCGAAAACCAAAAATTCTCCCTCGACGAAGACTTCTAGCGAAGCACTAAAAGTGTTCTAGCAAATGTTGTTAGAGTCCTGTTTGCCACCCCAACCAATTTTATTGTCGATTATCGACCGATTATCGACTGATTATTGACTGATTATTGACTGATTATTGACTGATTATTGACTGATTATTGACTGATTATTGACACTGCTACATACTTAGCCTCGTGATCTGCACTTAACCACTCGCGGCGCCTGAAAACGCTGCAAACAGACCACCGGGGCACGCTCTCTCCGCCACTCTTGTTTAAAAACCATAACTGCTCCCAGAAATCATGTACGTTATCAACCGCAACGGCCAACGCGAAGAAGTCCAATTTGACAAAATCACGCAGCGCATCGACCGCCTGACCTACAACCTCCACGACCTGGTGAACGCCGTACCGGTGGCCCAGGAGGTCGTGAAGGGCTTGTACGACGGCGTAACAACTAGCGAGCTAGACGCCCTTTCGGCGGAAACCGCTGCACAAATGGTCACCAAGCACCCCGACTACGCCATTCTCGCGAGTCGTATCGCGGTCTCGAACCTGCACAAAAACACGCTCGATTCGTTCAGCGCGACCGTCTACAAGCTTTACCACTACATCCACCCCATCACCGGCAAACGCTCGCCGCTGATTGCGGATGACGTGTATGAAATCGTGCAGGACAACGCCGAGTTTCTGGACAAAGCCATCGCCCACGAGCGCGACTTCGAGTTCGACTACTTCGGATTCCGCACGCTTGAGCGCAGTTATCTGCTGAAAACGGACGGCCAAATCGCCGAGCGCCCGCAATATATGTTTATGCGTGTGGCCATCGGCATCCACAAAAACGACCTGGAAGCTGCCGTTGAGACGTACAACCTGATGACCGAGAAGTGGTTCACCCACGCCACGCCAACGCTCTTTAACGCCGGCACGCCCACGCCGCAGCTTTCCAGCTGCTTCCTGCTGACGGCCAAAGACGACAGCATTTCGGGCATTTTCGACACGCTGAAGCAGTGCGCCGAAATCTCGAAATCAGCCGGTGGCATCGGCTTGAGCGTCCATAACATCCGCGCGACAGGCAGTTACATCGCTGGCACGAACGGCACTTCTAACGGTATCGTCCCGATGCTGCAGGTGTTCAACAACACCGCGCGTTACGTAGACCAGGGCGGTGGCAAGCGCAAAGGCGCGTTTGCGATTTACCTGGAGCCCTGGCACGCTGACATCTTCGAGTTCCTAGACCTGAAAAAGAACCACGGCAAAGAAGAGAAGCGCGCCCGCGATCTGTTCTACTCACTATGGGTGCCCGATCTGTTCATGAAGCGCGTGGAGGACGACGATGTCTGGACGCTGATGGACCCGCACGAATGCCCCGGTCTGCACGACGTACACAGCGAGGAGTTCGAGGCGCTGTACGAGAAGTACGAGCGTGAGGGTCGTGGACGCCAGTCGATTTCTGCGCGCAAACTGTGGCGCAAAATCGTCGAGTCGCAAATCGAAACCGGCACACCCTACATCCTTTACAAAGACCACGCGAACCGCAAGAGTAACCAGCAGAACCTCGGCACCATTCGCTCGAGTAACCTCTGCGCCGAGATCGTCGAGTACACCTCGAAAGACGAAGTGGCGGTCTGCAACCTTGCGTCTGTATCGCTCAGCCGCTGTGTGATCGACGGCAAGTTCGACTTCGAACGCCTGCACTACATCACGAAGGTTGCCACGCGCAACCTGAACAAGATCATCGACCTGAACTACTACCCGGTCGAAGAAGCCAAAAAATCGAACTTCCGCCACCGCCCCATCGGCATTGGCGTGCAAGGCTTGGCGGATGCGTTCATGAAGCTGAAATTCCCCTTCGAGAGCGATGAAGCGAAGCTCCTGAACCGCAGCATCTTCGAGACAATGTACCACGCCGCCGTCGAAGCCTCGATGGAACAGGCCAAAGCTGACGGCGCATACGAGACCTTTGAAGGGTCGCCCATGAGCAAAGGCCAATTCCAGTTCGACCTCTGGGGCGTGACGCCCACCGACCGTTACGACTGGGAGAGCCTGCGCAAACAAGTGATGGAACACGGCACACGCAACAGCCTCATGCTCGCGCTGATGCCGACGGCCAGCACTTCGCAAATTATGGGCAACAACGAGTGCTTCGAGCCCATCACCAGTAACATGTACACCCGCCGGGTGTTGTCAGGGGAGTTCGTTGTGGTGAACAAATACTTGATGAACGACCTGATCGAGATGGGTATCTGGAACGAAGACGTGAAAAACGAAGTCATCGCGAACAATGGCTCGATTCAGGATATCGACGCGATCCCGGATGACTTGAAGGAAGTCTACAAAACCGTCTGGGAGATCAAGCAAAAGTCAGTCATCGACATGGCTGCCGACCGCGGTGCGTTCATTTGCCAGAGCCAGAGCCTGAATATTTTCATGCAGGATGCGAACTTCCGCAAACTGAGTTCGATGCACTTCTACGGCTGGTCTAAAGGCCTGAAAACGGGTACGTACTACTTACGCACGAAGGCCGCGACGACTGCACAGAAAGTGACTATCGACCCCGAAATGATGAAGCGCAAGCGCCAAGCCGCCGTGCGACGCAATCAGAATGCCGGTGGCACGCTGATGGCCGGTTCGTTAAACCAGCCCCAGAACGAAAGCTACAGCGATGACAGCTGCAGCCTGGACGATCCGGATTGCTTGTCTTGTGGCGCGTAATCAGCCGAGCGTATCGTTTTACGCCTGAAGCGACGATACGGGTGAATGCCAACTTGGAACTATATAGAGCTAGTCCGACCCCTGTGGTCGGGCTGGTCGTTTTCCGTAACTTAGCGTGTCTATGTCAGCGGCACCCATACGTTTCGCAGTAATCGGTTACGGCTTCATCGGCCAACGCCACGCGGCCATCATCGCCGGGCACCCCAATTGCGAACTCGTGGCTATTGTTGAGCCAATAACAGACCGTCAAATTGCTGCACGCGAAAATCATACGGCTAGTGTATTCGACAATGCGGAAGAGCTGTTTGAGGCTGATCTACAGCTGCATGTTGCTACCATCGCCACACCCAACGACAGCCACCCAAAGCTGGCCGAGCAGATGCTTCAAGCTCGATTACATGTGGTGATCGAGAAGCCGATGGGGCTCAGCAGCCACGCCTGCCAGCGCGTAGAAGACATCGCCGTGGCGATGCAGCGCCAGGTCTTTTGCGTGATGCAAAACCGCTACACGCCAACAGCAAAGTGGTTGCGGCAGATGGTCGACGAACAGCGACTCGGCGAGTTGGTCTACGTCGGCATCAACTGCTTCTGGAACCGCGACGCGCGCTACTACACGCCCGGCGGCTGGCGCGGCACGAAACAGCAAGACGGCGGGACGCTCTTCACGCAGTTTTCGCACTTTGTCGATCTGATGTATTGGCTCTTCGGGCCTATACGCGACATTCAAGCGTCTGTCAGTAACATCACCCATCCACACATCGAAATCGAAGACACTGGCCACGCAATCTTCAGTTTCGAGCGCGGTGGCAAAGGCGGGTTGCAGTTCAGCACGGCGGTCTGGGACCAAAACCAGGAGTCAAGCGTAACGATCGTGGGCAGCCATGGCAGCCTGCGCATCGGCGGGCAGTACATGAACACGCTGGAGTATTGCCACATCGACGGGATCGAACCGCCGACACTCGCCCCCGCTAATCCACCGAACGACTATGGCGCTTACAAGGGCTCATCTGCGAACCACCATTTCGTGTTCGAGAACGTTGTTCGAACTTTGCAGGGCAACGCCACCCCCGATGCCACCGCCGCCGAGGGCCGGGCCGTGGTAGACATGATCGAGCAGATTTATGCGGCTGCTGTTCGCTAAAAGACGCTAATTAAGCTGCGTCTTCGGCCTCAAACAAGCTACCCGTTTGAGCTGATTCAGAGCGCCAGAAAATCTCCTTTGAGCGTACTGAGGAAGGCTTTCAACTGCTGCTCAAGCTCTTGGGTCAGCGCCTCGTTCTCACGTTTCAGCTGATCCTGATGTGCCAGCGTGTAGCGTATCCGCGACTCGAGCTTGGCCCTGAAGTCGGACGTATTAACCCGCACCGTGCGCTCGGTCATCTGCACTTCCGTGTACAGCTTCTCGATCTGCGGGTAGTTCACAAAGCCGATGGTAGGCACGTGCAGCCCCATTGCGCAAACGTTCGTATGAAAACGGTTGCCCATCACCAGGTTGCAGTGCTTGTACACACCGAAGATACGCTCTTCTGCACCCGGCCCATGCAAATAGGGCGTGGTGGTGACCCGGCGACGCAAATGCCAGTCTTTCAGCCGCTTGAAAAGCTGACTGAGCATGTAGTAGTCCTTGTAGATGTGGCAGAAGAACACAAAGTGGAGGTTCTCGTCTTCGTCCAATAGCGTATTTACCAGCTCCGCAAATTCGTCCAAAAACTGTGTCTCTGAGATGTGTTCCGGCAGCTCCTGCGGGAAGCGCACATCCAGCATATCGCCGGCGATGTTCACGCCGATGAGCTTTTTGCCCTCTGGCACCTCCGGGAAGGGGCCAGACTTCACGCTGGTGAAAAAGCCGCCGTCAGGGATGGTCTGCATGTGCTTGGCGTAGGACTCGCCCAGGTACTCGTAGGCGGTTTGCAGGGCGCCATCGTTGCGCAATGCGATCTTGAATTGCCCTGGTTTCGAGAGCACGTAGTCAAGCCAGCGCTTGAATTTCGTCACGTTTTGTTCAGAAGCGCCCATGCCGGGGTCCATACCGAGGGCGTAGAAGACCATCGGCTTGTCGATCTTCTTCAGCAGATCGACCGGTATGTCTACCGAAGTGCCGTTGCAGGAGTGATCGACCCAAAGCTCAAAGAAGTTGCCCCCGCCGAACAGCGTCAAGTCGTGGCTGTTGACGAGTTCGGCAAAGCTGTCGTCATAGTAGCGCTGCTTCCAGAAAAACTCGCGGATTTCGAGGTCGGTGAATTCCAGCGCATAGTTCTCGAAGACCTCGGCCAGTTTACGACGCGTGCCATTGTGATTGGCGTTATCGCCGACGTTGCCTTCAAAGCTGGCAACCTGCAGAATCTTGAGTTTGGAAGCGGACATTGGCAGAACAGTTTAGTCGTTGAGGCCATTACCACCCACCGTATGACGCAGCTGCCATTCGCCGGCATCGTTTTTGCCCCAAAGGTGCGGTGAGCGATAGCGGTCAATCGTTGCGTGAAACTCTTCCTCGCTGGTGTCGATATACTTCAGAAACTCCGGGTAAAACTTGTCGGGGAACTCCCTGTCGTAGCGTTCGACAAGCGCGACACCTTCCTCGCGTTCAATTTTGCCGTTTCGAATTTCCTGGGCGGCATCGTAGGTGGCGCGGCCGATGCCGAATTTGATGAGGGTGGTGTAATAGTGGAAGGGGTCGATCTTGTCGTCAATGCTCGAGTACTTCGAATAAGAGCCTTGCGTGCGCTCGGTGTTGGCTTTGAAGCCCGTGTTCTCCACGGCGTAGTAGTAGCATTCTTGCGGGTCCCACTTCAGGTAGTAGCCCAGGTAGTGCACCTCAACACCTGCTTCGTGCAGAGCGTCAGGTTCGGGCGGTATGTAGGGCGCGAAGTCGTTGTACGTAAAGCCATGGTCGTCGATATAGGATTGCATACTGACACCGCCGAAGCTCATCTTTTTGGGGTCTTCCACCGAGAAGAAGTCCGTGCTCATGGTCGGGATGTTGTTCTCGTCGACCTTGTTGCCGTATTCCGCCTGATTTTCGCCGTACATCACCAGCTTGACACCGAAACGACGGGCCATGGCGGGCCCAATGATGCGCTGCCCGATGATGAAAGGCTGGAAGGGGTGCAGCAAATTGTGGAATGCGTGTTTAGTCATCAGGCGATGCAAGTGCCCATTGGGGGTCAACAAGATGTTGTCCAGGCCGCCATCGTGCATCCAGTTCTGAAAATTTTCGAACCCGATGTTGGTGTACAGGTGGGGTGCCCAAGTGACAGTCAATGGGTTCATTCCGTATTTGTACTTCAGAATGTGAGAGGTATAGGCGCTATCTTTGCCACCTGAGCCCGGCACGATGACATCGTAGCCACCATCGTTTCGGCGAAACTTATCGCAGAGCTTCCACAGCACTTTTTCGCGAGCTTCCCAGTCGATGCCGCGTTCTTTTTCTTCGTGATAACGGCAGGCCGAGCATACGCCATGCTCGTCGAAGTTAATCGTCTCCTTTTTCTGACCCTTGTTTTTGAATTCGACCGTAGAGCTGGGGCGCTGGTTCGAAATCACGCACGTCTTGCAGAATTTGACCTTGCCAGGCAGGCCATAATACACGTCAAAGCCTTCCGGGCTTTTGGAGGTCACTTGCGGTTTCTGCATAACTGAATAGTGGTTAAGGTAAGAGTGAGCGGGTATTGAATTGATCAGCGGGTTAATTTCGCGCCGGAAATGAACGTCTTGAGTATCGACAAACCAGCCTGCGCGCTTTTCTCGGGGTGAAATTGAACACCTACGATGTTGTCTTTCTGAACAGCCGAGCAATACGTGTGTTGCGCATAGCGCGTCTGAGCCAAAACATGCTCTTCGTATGTGGGGTAGGCCGCATACGAATGCACAAAATACACATCCGTGCCGGGAGGCGTGCTGGCGAGCAGCGTATTTTCCCAACGCTCTTCCGTTGGCGGATGGATACCGTTCCAGGAGACGTGCGGCAGGCGCTGGTCGGGCACGTCAAGGCGACGAACTTTGCCGGGAATCAGGCCCAGGCCCGCTGTATGGCCAAACTCATCGCTTTCATCGAGCAGCATTTGCATGCCCAGGCAAATCCCCAGGAAAGGCTTTCCAGTCGCGATATAGTCTGAAATGACCTCGACCAGGCCCTGGTCGCTCAGTTTTTGCATACCGGCACCAAATGCACCTACGCCGGGCAGCACACAGGCATCTGAATCGAGGATGCGCGCACGATCGGCAGTCAGGGTCGTTTGGGCACCGATACTTTTGAAGGCATTGGCGATGCTGCGCACGTTGCCGATGCCGTAGTCGAGTATTGCAATATGGGTTGAATCTGCCATCAGCTTGCAAATTTTAGGGGTTCGACCATACGCACGGGTACCTCTGCCTCGGTCAGGCTGGCTTTGATCTCCTGCAAGCTGGTGATGTCGTAATGCAAGGCCGAAGCCAGCGCCAGGGCGTCTACTTTGGTGGCTTTGGCCGTCTGGGCCACATCCTCTGCATCTTGCGCGCCGCCACAGGCAATGACGGGCACCCGCACTTGTTCAGATACCAGCTCGATCAGCTCCCGGTCATAGCCCTGCTTGGTGCCATCGCGGTCTACAGAGGTGATGAAGATTTCGCCGGCGCCCAGATCCTCCAGCTCCTTCGCCCACGCAATGGCGTCTTTCCCGGTTTCCTCCCGGCCCGATTCGATGTAGGCCTCCCACCCGTTGGGCTTGCGCTTGGCCTGAATCGAGCCCACGATGCACTGGCTGCCGTAGACTTTTGAGGCCTCGGACACAAACGTCGGGTTTTGAACAGCCGAGGTATTGATGGCTACCTTATCGGCGCCGGCTTTCAGCGCCAGGTCGATGTCTTGCAGCGAACGCAACCCGCCACCGATCGTGATCGGTATGAAGACTTCCTCGCAGGCTTTTTCGATGATGTGGAAGAGGTTATTGCGCTGATACAGACTCGCAACCGCATCCATGAATACGATTTCGTCGGCGCCCTCGGCGTAATACTTCCTGGCCATTTCTATGGGGTCACCAATTTTGCGCAGGCCCTCCAACTGAATCCCTTTGATCACATACTGATTCTTGACGTCCAGCCTGACGATGATGCGGGTCTTTTTCATGAGATCAGTGGTCTTGGTTGTTCAGTTCTACGAATAACTTCTGCTTGCTAATCGTCCAGTACCGCTCGCTACTGACGGCTGCAAAAAACAACTCGTCGCTCTTGCCTTCACCCCACTTCTGACTGGGCTCAAACCGACCCATCTCTTTCGCGGTCTTGATGGCCTTCGCAATGGCCTCCGTGCCGTAGCCGCAGTTCACGATATGTTCATCGAGCGAGCGGTTCTGTTGGCGGGTGCCGATATTGATGCTGGGCAGGCCATAGTAGGGCGCCTCGCGCACACCGGCACTGGAGTTGCCGATCATAAACTGCGCGTGCTTGAGCAGCACCAAAAAGTACTCGAACCGTATGGACGGAAACGTGCGAAAGCGCGGGTTATCAGAGAAGGCTTCGTAGGCACGCAGGATGTCCGCCGAACCGATATCGTTGTTCGGGTAAATCACGACGTAATTGTCTCCGGAGGCTTCCACAGCCGAGACCAACTGCTGCGCGTACTGACGCATGTGTGCCTTTTCGGTCGTCACCGGGTGAAACATCAGCACACCGTAGTCTTGGGCCGCGAAGGGGATCTCATAGCGCTCCAGTGCTTGTTCGAGCGTGGGTAGCTCGTCCGAGAGCATGATATCTACATCCGGTGAGCCGATGACGAAGATATTCTTAGGGTCTTCGCCCATTTGGATGAGGCGCTGTTGGGCGGTGTCATTGGAAACAAAGTGCGTGTGGCTGAGCTTACTAACAGCGTGGCGGATGAGCTCGTCGATCGTGCCAGACACTTCACCGCCCTCCACGTGGGCCACGAGTATGTTGTTCAGCGAACCGACGATGGCGCCAGCCAGCGCTTCGACCCGGTCGCCATGGATCACGATGAGGTCGGGGTGATATTCGCGACAAAAATTCGACAACCCCTCCACGGTTTTGGCCAGCGTGAGGTCCATGCTCTCCTCACTGGTCTGGTTGATGTACTGGAAGATATTACTGAAGCCTGATTTTACGATCTCGTCCACCGTGCGGCCATACTTCTGGTGCAGGTGCATGCCGGTGGCGAACAAATGCACCTCGAACTGTTCGGAACGTTCGCAGATGCGCACCAGCGATTTCAGCTTGCCGAAATCTGCACGGGTGCCAGTCAGAAAAACGACGCGTTTTATGTTCGCTTGAGGGGTAGGCATAGGCTATTGCGAGCGGCTCGAAATTACTCAAAATCGCTCCAATCGATGTGCACGTGCGCGGGAATATCCCGGGTGGCGGTTTTTCCCAACAAGTCTTCGTAGTGCTCGGCGAGAATCGGGCCAGTTCCGGGGCGTTTCACCCACAGATTCTCCGAACTCAGTTTTTCGCCAGACTTGATGGCCGCCGTACTGCAAACCGTCGCGAAGGCAAAGTCAATCGTCACTTGCTCTTCATCAGCCGGCCCTTTCTCGCCACCGCGCTGCTGCTGCAAAATAACCGCACCTTCGATCAGTTCGCGGGCCGCTTGAACATCCATCGAATTCACGATATCCGGCCCCTCGCGGTCCATGGTGTCTGTAAAATGGCGCTCGAGCACCGACGCGCCCAGCGCCACCGCACCAAAACACGCGTGATTGCTAACTGTGTGGTCGCTCAAGCCATAAACAGCATCCGGGAAGGCCTCGGCGAGTTGCGTCATCGCGCCCAGGCGAACCAGGTGGTCTGGCGTGGGATAGAGGTTGGTGGTGTGCAGCAGTGCGAATGGCACCTTGGCATCGCGCAGAATCTGTACCGCTTTGCTCACCGACTCCAGGGTATTCATGCCGGTGCTCAGGATGATGGGTTTGCCAAAGCTCGCGATATGCTTCAGCAGCGGGTAATTATTGCACTCACCAGAGCCGATTTTGTACGCCGGGACTTGCATGCGCTGCAAACGGTCGGCAGCTGCACGCGAGAAAGGGGTGCTGATAAAGAGCATGCCCTTATCAGTCACGTACCGCTGCAGCTCACGCTCCTGGTCCTCATCGAGTGCGCAGCGCTCCATGATTTCGTAGATCGATACATCGGCGTTGCCAGGGATCACCTTCTTGGCTTCGGGTGTCATCTCGTCTTCCACCACGTGGGTCTGATGCTTCACCACTTCAAGCCCAGAAGCGTGTGCCGCATCCACGAGTTTGAAGGCCTCTTCAAGGCTGCCCTCGTGGTTAATGCCGATTTCGGCGATGACCAGTGGCGGATAGTGGTAGCCGACTTTGCGGCCGGCGATTTCGAATTCGGGGTGGAGCATAAACCGGTGAACTGGGTTCAAAAGGGGTAAATTTCTGAATTATTCTGCAGATAGCATTGAGCCAGGGCGAAGTCTGTGGCGTCGTCGATGTCGAAGCGGGCATGCGGCGAGTCGACAATCAAGGGGCTGATGTGGCTGCCAAAGAGTTCTCTTCGCTTTACGATTTCAGTTTTCGTCAGGTACAATAAGCCGTTTTCGTAATACAATGGCTCCAGGTCTTGCGAGCGCTGCCCGGGCTGGTAGGTGTAGGGCACAAAGTGACCGTCCTTGATTTTAGCAAGCTTCAGGTGGTTGGTCGAAACGGTGATCAGGCAGTCGGGTTGCTCGCGCTCAAATTGCTTGAGGGCATCGGCAAATAAGTGCTTCGGGCGAAACGGCTGTGTGGCTTGCAACGTCGCGAAAATGGGATACAAATTATCTGGGTCCAGCGCCTGGGCGGCATGTTGGGCGGCCTGGGCCGTGGTGGCGGTGTCAGTAGCCAATTCTGCCGGGCGCATCAGCACTTCTGAGCCACACGAGCGGGCGACTTCAGCAATCTCGGGGTCGTCTGTAGAGACGACCACCCGCGCAAAGACTTCGGCTTGCAGCGCCGCATGTATGGTGTACCAAATCAGCGGTTTGCCGTTGAAGGGCAGTATGTTTTTGCCGGGCAGGCGTTTAGAACCACCGCGAGCAGGAATGAAGGCAATGATTTGTGATTGGTCTAGCATCCGGAGTAATTATTAGCGTGTGTAAACTAAGGATTATCTTGCAGGCTCCGCAGCCTTCATGCGGAAACAACCCACCTGTGAGATGGATCCACAAAAACGCCAGTACGAAGCCCTGAAGCAGAACGTCTCTCGACTGTTCGCCACGGGCGAGTCTATTCTGAAAATGCTGTTGCGAACGCGCCCGTGCGGCCCTTTGCCAGCGTATTCAGGTAAACCGGCCTTAGCGTTGGGTAGTGCACCGAGCTTCAACACCTTCCTGGAAACCCTCTCGCCCTCGGATTGGCAACAATTCGAGCTGTTCGCCACCAATAATTTCGCTCGTCACCCGAGTTACACTGAACTGAAGCCGCGTTACTACGTCCTGCTGGACCCCGGCTATTGGGAGGTAGATCGCCTGCCAAAACCCGTACAGCAAAAAATCTACGCGACTTGGGAGGCGCTGGCCGAACGGACGGATTGGCCCATGAACATCTTCCTGACCCGACGCGCACGCAATACCGAGATCGTGAAACGCTATCGGCAGGTAGAGAATCTGAAGTTTCACTACTTCAACTATGTCATTTACAATGGGTTTGAGCGCTTTGGGCACTGGTTATATTCACGTAACCTGGCGGCGCCCTCGATGCGCCTAGCCGGCAACATTGCGGTGTATTTGAGTTTGCTGGTGGGCGCCAAACACACGTACACGGTTGGCATCGAAAATTCTTACATCAAAACGTTAGTTCTGGATGAAGAGAACGTGTTGTATTTTGGAGATGGCACCTACGACGACCGATCGGCTGAAACCGCTTTCGAGAGATTTCAGCCGGTACGTCAATCCTTGAGCCAGTTTTTGGAGGGTATCATTAGCTCCAACGACAACTTTGCGCTGCTTGATCGATGGGCACGTTCCCGTGGGGGTGCGGTGTACAACGCCACACCGCAAAGCATGATCGACACCCTTGAGCGCCGCCCGCTGCCACTGCATTAAGCTCCGAGTGCACAATCTGACACCGCCTTGCGTTTATCGTTTGGCTGCAGCTTGTATTTTTGCAGCCCACTTTGCGCAAGCGTCTAGTCGTTTATGTCCAAACCCAGTCAGCAGGCCGCTTCAGAGCTGAACATGCAGCCCAATCAGCAGCACTTCCCGGAAGCGCTGCAGGGTGAGCTGTTCGCGCAATTGAACGCCACCGCTGAGGCGACGGGCATCCAGGCGTATGTTATCGGTGGGTATGTGCGCGACTTTCTGCTGGGCAATGCTGGCAAGGACATCGACGTGGTGGTGGTGGGCGATGGTCCGGAGTTTGCCCGGGCGTTTGCCGATCTGGTGGGGGCCACGAACGTTAACATCTTCAAGAACTTCGGCACGGCCATGGTCGTGACCGACGACTATGAAGTCGAGTTCGTGGGCGCACGAAAAGAGAGCTACTCGCGTAACTCGCGCAACCCAGAGGTCGCGCCCGGCACGCTGAGAGACGACCAGTTGCGCCGCGATTTTACCATCAATGCGCTCAGCTTCTCGCTCAACACCGAAGACTTCGGTGCGCTGCACGACCCCTTCGAGGGCCTCGCCGATTTGCGCGAAGGCCTCATCCGCACCCCGACTGACCCGGATATCACCTTCGACGACGACCCCCTGCGCATGCTGCGCGCCGCACGCTTTGCAGCCAAGCTGAACTTCAAGCTGGTGCCCGAGACTTTCGAGGGCATCAAGCAGCACGCCGAGCGCATTGACATCGTCTCGCAAGAGCGCATCACCGACGAGTTCAATAAGCTGCTGCTGACCGATCAGCCGTCAGTGGGCTTCAAGATTTTGTTCAGCACCGGCCTGTTGAAGTTCATCCTGCCCGAACTCCACCGCCTGCAAGGCGTGGACACCCGCGATGGGGTGCGCCACAAGGACAATTTTTACCACACGCTGAAGGTCGTCGACAACATCGTGCCCATGACCGACAAGCTATGGCTGCGCTGGGCGGCGCTGCTGCACGACATCGCGAAGCCCAAAACCAAGCGCTTCCACCCAAAAGCGGGCTGGACGTTCCACGGACACGAGGATGTGGGCTCGCGTTGGGTGCCCAAGATTTTCAAGCGCATGCGCCTGCCGCTGGATAGCAAGATGAAGTACGTGAAAAAGCTCGTCCGGCTTCACCAGCGCCCCATCGCCCTCACACAAGAAGAGGTGACGGACTCCGCCATCCGGCGCATCATCGTGGAGGCAGGTGAGGATTTGGACGATCTGCTGACGCTCTGCAGGGCCGACATTACGACCAAAGATCCGCGCCGCGAAAGCCGCTACCTGCAGAACTATGCCGAGCTCGAGCGGCGCATCGAGGAAGTCCTGGAGCGCGACGCGCTACGCAACTGGCAGCCGCCCATCGACGGCACCGAGATCATCGAGGCTTTCGATTTGAAGCCCTCTAAACTCGTGGGCATCATCAAAGACAACATCCGGGAGGCGATTCTTGAGGGCGAGATCTCGAACGACCGCGAGGCGGCGCTCGCGTACATGCACCGCGTTGGTCCACAGCTGATTGCTGAAAATGCGCATCTTAAGCGTTGATGGTTAAGACTATGGCTGATCACACAACATCTGCACCTGAAAAGCGCCGCATTCTGCTGCTGCACGGGTTTGGTGACGACGAGCGCTCTTATGAGGTGCTTATCCCTCAGCTGCCCGAGACGCTGCAGCCGGAGTACGTCGATTATTACACGCTCTGCGATGACCTGCCGCTCAAGGAGGTGACCGCTGCCAGCTACGCCCGCAGGATCATCGAGAAGCACCAGGTGACCAGCGATGACATCCTGCTGGGGCATTCGATGGGCGGCTACATCGCGCATGCCATTCGCCAACAGGTGGATGCGCCGTGTGTGTTTATCGGCTCGTTCTCGGACCCCAAGAAAGTGCGCTACCCGGTGATGTATTTTTGGCTGATTCGCTTGGCCATCTTCCTGGGCTTTTTCACCACCTGGTTTTTGCGACTCGGCGGTTGGCTGAAGTACCGCAACGCTGAGGGCAACGAAGAGGCGACCATCAGCGCGGAGGCGCTGGGCCGACAAACGCGCCACTCGCTCTACCGGCTCTTGCGCACGTTTTTCGTTGACCCCCCGCCGCCTACGCCCGTGCCCGAGCTGGCGTTCCATGGCACGGAAGATGATGTCGTGGCTCCGCCGGATTTCGTGCACCTGGCCATGGCCGGCAACCACTTCATCAACCGCACGCGGGTGGAGATCATCGTCGCGCACCTCAGCGCCTGGCTCGATGGGCGGGCGTATTCGCAGGTGGAGGCACCGTTTTCACCACAGCTTAACTCACCGCCTCAGAAGCAAGTGTCATAAAACTGTATATTTACAACTGTAGATCAATCACCGTCTTATGTTTTGCCGCCTCAGCCTTTTACTTCTACTCCTGCCATTCACGAGCCTCTACGCGCAAGGCCCTGAAGGACACTACCTTTGCGACGACACTCAGGAGCGCTTTTTTGAAGCCACCTTCGATAGCGTCGTCGTCACGAAAGACATCCTCTATAGCCGGATGCCCAACTACGACGGCGATACCATCGATCTGCTGCTCGACGTCTACGAGCCCTTCGGCGACACGGCCAGCCGCCGCCCGACGATGCTGATTTGCCACGGCGGGGCATTTATTCAGGGCAGCAAAACCGACGGCTCTATCCGCCCGTTCCTGCTGGAGATGGCCAAGCGCGGCTATGTGATTGTCTCGACCAACTACCGTCTGGACAGTCAGGATAACATCCTCGCCTCAATTTTCGGCGATGTAGAAGATGAGGTCTACAAGGCATTTTTCCGCGCCTCCCAAGACGGCCGCGCGGCCTTCCGCTACATCTGGAAGACCGCCCGCGAAGACGGTAACCCCTATCGCATCGACACTTCGCGCTATTATTTTTCAGGCGGTTCGGCGGGCGGCATTCTGTCGCTGTACGCCGTGTTTGCAGATTTGGAAGAATGGAAATCCTCTGAAGCGCTCAGCGACACCAGCATCTTCACCCAGCTCGGTGGGTTGGATGGCAGCGGCTACGGCGAGTACCCCATCGAACCGCACGGCGTGTTTCAGATTGCCGGTGCAATTGGTGACACCAGCTTCATCGACCGCAACGACATCCCGATGATTTCGCAGCATGGCACGGCCGACCTCATCGTGCCCTACGGCAATGGTGGGTACACGATTCCGGGCGTGGTGAACGTCCCGTTGCAAGGCTCTGAGCTGGTGCATGAGCGCCTGATCAACCTCGGCGCCAACTCTGTGTTGCAGCCTTGGGAAGGCGCGGGCCATGTGCCCTGGGCTTCCGGTGCCGACAACGGCGATGCTTACCTCGACACCTCGCTGGCCCACCTCGTCAGCCACAGCTACGCGCTAACCTGCGACGTGCCCGCGCCCGATTACGTCTACTTTTACGGCCCCACCGGCCGCACCGAACGTTTGCCTGCTGCCGAGATGCGCGTGTATCCGAACCCGGCTGTGCGTGAGGCGACGCTGCA
>CAZTEZ010000021.1:0-17801 GCA_964611815.1 uncultured Bacteroidia bacterium
ACGTTTATGGGTCATTTCAGCCAATGGGTTGGTTTGATCCATAAACTGAGACAAGGCATTTGTACCGAAAAAAGAATTAATAACCGAACTCAGTGTTTTAGAGTTAATTAAGTCGATAGGTGTAAAAACCTCGTTGTCGCGAACGTTCATTCTTTCGCGAATGGTGCGTGCCATACGTGCCAAACCAATGCCAAACTGGTTGAACATTTGTTCGCCAACAGTACGCACACGGCGGTTCGACAGGTGGTCGATGTCATCCACGTTGGCCTTAGAGTTTACGAGCTCGATCAGGAAGTTGACGATGCGGATGATATCCTCTTTCGTCAGTACCAGGCTCGTTTCCTCTTGATTGTCATGCAGTTTCTTGTTCAAACGGTAGCGGCCGACCTCCCCGAGGTCGTAGCGCTTGTCCGAGAAGAACAGCTTGTCGATAATGCCGCGGGCCGTCTCTTCGTCGGGCGCGTCAGCATTTCGCAGCTGGCGGTAAATCATCTGAACAGCCTCGGTCTCGGAGTTCGAGTTGTCCTTTTGCAGCGTGTTCAGAATGATGGCGTACTCCTGAGAGTTGATCTCCTCTGAGAGCAGAATCACTTTCTTCGAGCCTGACTCCTGGATGGTTTCGATGTCGTCCTCTTCCAGCACGTGGTCGCGCTCGAGTAGCACCTCGTTACGGGTGATCGAAATCACCTCGCCGGTTTCTTCATCGACGAAATCCTCCGTCCAGGTCTTCAGCACACGCGCCGCCAGACGACGACCGATTACTTTCTTGAGCTGCGTCTTGTTGGCTTTCACTTCCTCGGCCAGGCCAAAGAGTTCAAGGATGTCTTTGTCCGTCGAGTAGCCAATGGCACGCAGCAGCGTGGTAATCGGGAATTTCTTTTTGCCGTCGATGTACGCGTACATCACGTGGTTCACGTCCGTCGAGAACTCGATCCACGAGCCTTTGAACGGAATGATACGCGCGCTGTACAAACGCGTGCCGTTCGGGTGCAGCGATGCCCCGAAGAACACACCGGGTGAGCGGTGTAGCTGGCTGACAATCACACGCTCTGCACCGTTGATTACAAACGTGCCTGAGGGCGTCATGTACGGGATATTACCCAAGTACACCTCCTGAACAACCGGCTCGAAGTCATCGTTGTCCGGGTCAGTGGTGTATAGGTAGAGTTTCGCTTTCAGCGCGACGGAATACGTCAGCCCGCGCTCCTTGCATTCTTCGATGTCGTAGCGAGGCGGGTCGAGGGTGTAGTCGCGAAATTCCAGAACGAAGTTTTCCCGGGCATCCATGACCGGGAAATTTTCGTTGAATACCTTCCAGAGCCCCTCCATCTCACGCTCTTCCGGTGGGGTCTCCAGTTGCATAAACTCCTGGAATGATTTGATCTGAATCTCAAGGAAATCTGGATAGATGACTTGAGAGGGCGTCTTCGCAAACGAATGACGCGTATTGTTGTTGATATTGGGGAGCATTGCCAAAACTTCAGGCCTAAAGCTTTGAAAGAAAGTAAGTTATAAATCTGCGGCGATCGACACGTATGAATATAAGGAACCCAGCAAGGCTATGCCAGGTTCCTTATCGTGTCGATATGTGTGTAGTACCCTATGGGTAGAAGCGCTAAGACGGTGATACCTTACTTGAGCTCGACTTCAGCGCCGGCTTCTTCGAGTTCGGCCTTAATTGCTTCGGCCTCCTCAGTAGGTACACCCTCTTTGATGGTCGACGGAGCGTCGTCAACCATGGCTTTTGCGTCTTTCAGGCCAGCGCCCGTGATTTTCTTCACGGCTTTAACTACCTGCAGTTTCGCGCCACCGGGGCTTTTCAGGATAACATCGAATTCAGACTTGGCTTCAGCGGCTGCACCACCGGCGTCGCCAGCAGCACCACCACCAGCAACCGCAACAGCTGCAGCTGCGGGCTCAATGCCATAGTCTTCCTTCAGGATGTCGGCAAGCTCGTTTACTTCTTTTACGGAAAGGTTAACGAGTTGTTCTGCGAATTCTTTGAGATCTGCCATCGTGGGGAATTATGAAAGTGTAAGAGAAAATGTGTGAGTGTCTACAATCAACAGTGTGAGTAAACAGGGTTGCAAGGCTGCTTATGCCGCCTCGCGTTCCGAAAGTGTTTGCAGAATACCTGCCAGTTTGCCACCCGGACTCTGCAGCGCAGAGATAACGTTTTTGGCCGGGCTTTGTAGCAGGCTGATGATCTCCGCAATGAGGTCCTCTTTCGATTTCAGCTTAGAGAGCTCGTCCAGCTTTTCGTCGCCAATAAAGAAGGCCTCTTCAATGGAAGCAGCTTTGAGTGCGGGCTTATCGCCGTCGCCGCGGAAATCCTTCAGCGCCTTGGCGGGACCGTTGGCTTTGTCGCCAACGAACACCAAAGCACTACTGCCTTTCAGAACATCGTCCAACTCGGTGAAATCACCTTCGAGTTGTTCCAGGGCTTTTTTGATCAGGGTGTTTTTCACCATCTGAACCTGCAGCCCGTTTTCGCGCATCTTGTTACGGAATGCGTTAGAATTCATCACCGGCATATCGCCAATGTCGAGGATATAGAAAGAGGGGTGCTCTTTGAACTGCTCGACTAGCGTTTCGGTGAGTTGTATTTTTTCTGCTTTAGTCATCTCTGTGGTGCTAAGCGGTATGTATTAGAATCGTGGCTTTAGATAGCGGCAACGCCGGGGACGGATTTCAAATCAATTTGAACGCTGGGCGTCATCGTGCCACTGATATAAACGCTCTCGAAGTAGTTGCCTTTCAGGCCACTGGGCTTCAGGCGAGCGAGGGTTTGCAGCAACTCTGTTGCGTTCTCGGCGAGCTGCTCATCAGAAAACGAAACCTTGCCGACAGAAGCGTTGATAATGCCGGTTTTGTCGACCCTGAAGTCAATTTTACCAGCCTTTACTTCTTTGACGGCCTGGCCAACGTCGTTGGTAACCGTGCCACTTTTGGGGTTGGGCATGAGGCCACGCGGACCCAGCACCCGACCCAGACGACCGACTTTCGGCATCACATCCGGCGAGCAGATGATGACGTCGACATCAGTCCAGCCGTCATTGATTTTGTCGATGTACTCATCGAGGCCGACGTGATCGGCACCGGCGGCTTTCGCCTCTTCTTCTTTGGCCGGGTTGGTGAGTACCAGAACAGTAACTTCCTTTCCCGTACCGTGGGGCAAACTGGCGGTGCCACGGACCATTTGGTTGGCCTGGCGGGGGTCTACGCCGAGTTTGATAGAGAGATCCACAGAGCCGTTGAACTTTGTGAAGCTCATAGATTGCACCAATTTAGCGGCTGCCGGCAGTTCGTACTGCTTCTCGGCATCAACTTTCTTCAGTGCTTCGCGGTATTTTTTTCCGTGCTTCGCCATGTCTGTAATTAAAAAGCGCGTTGTCTAGCGATTGGCGTGATTGAAATGCTTGCTGTGAGTTAGGCGGCTTCGGTTTCCGATTCCCAGGGTGCGGGGCCGTCTACGGTGATGCCCATCGAGCGGGCCGTGCCTGCCACCATGCGCATGTTGGCATGGACGTCAGCACCCGTTAGGTCCGGCTGCTTTTTCTCTGCGATCTCTTTGATTTGGTCCCAAGTCACCTTGCCGACCTTGTCGCGTTGCGGAACGCCTGAGCCCATCTTGATATTCGCCGCTTGCTTCAGCAGCTCGGCTGCGGGCGGGGTTTTGATGACAAACTCGAAGCTTTTGTCCGAGTAAACCGTAATCACCACCGGGAGTACCTCGCCCTGCTTGTCTTGCGTCTGGGCGTTGAAGGCTTTGCAAAACTCCATGATGTTCACACCAGCCGCACCAAGTGCCGGGCCGACAGGCGGAGAAGGGTTGGCAGCGCCACCGCGTACCTGAAGTTTTACGAGTTTATCGACTTGCTTAGCCATCGTGTTTTAGTTAGCTGAATTCGCTGTTGTTTAATTAACTCAATATCACCCTTTTACGAAAGACGCTCAACTTGAAGGAACTTAAGTTCGAGCGGCGTGCTGCGGCCGAAGATTTTAACGGACACCTTCAGGCGCTTGCGCTCCTCGTCGACTTCCTCAACCACGGCATCGAAACCGTTGAAAGGCCCATCCATAACTTTTACCGATTCGCCGATAATGAACGGGTTGTCCATCACCTCACCGCGGTCTTTCATCTCATCGACCGTACCCAGGATGCGGTTCACCTCGCTTTCGCGAAGGGGCTCCGGATTCGAGCCTTTACCAGCGCCAACGAAACCGATGACACCGGGCACGTCTTTGAACGTCGAAATCACCTCCGCATTCAGCTCGGCATTCACGAGCATGTAGCCCGGCATGAAGTTGCGCTCGCGCACACGCTTCTTGCCATTGCGCATTTCGAACACCTTTTCCGTCGGGATCAGGACTTGATCCACCAGCGCATGCAAATTGAGGCGGTCGATTTCCGACTCAATGTACTGCTTGGCTTTCTTTTCCTGCCCGCTGACGGTCCGTAAGGCGTACCATTTGGCGCTCATGATGGCTGATTCTGAGAGATGCGTGAGTGATGTTGTGTTGAGTTGCTCGCAAACCAGGCTTAGTTGGCCAGGCCGTATAGCAGACTCATGACGTTTTTCGAGATGAAATCCATGCCGGCGATAATCAGCGCCAGGATGAGCGAAGCCACGAGCACGGTCACCGTGTTCGACTGGAGTTCCGTAATGCTAGGCCAAGTCACTTTATAGACCAGCTCATCGTAATAGGCTTTGAATGCTGATTTGAATTTCGACATGGTTAATCGGTGTTAAACGAATTTCACCAAAGGGGTTCAAAAACAATTGAGTATGAAGCACGAGCGACAGGAATCGAACCTGCAACCTTCGGTTTTGGAGACCGATGCTCTACCAGTTGAGCTACGCTCGTTTTTGGCACCGAAAGCCGGCGGGGCCGGCTTCGGTGCTAAAACGGTTGTTGCGTTCGAGTCGATTCGCTCGGCAGAGCTTACTCGACGATTTCGGTTACCTGACCGGCGCCAATCGTGCGGCCACCTTCGCGAATCGCGAAACGCAGGCCTTTCTCCATGGCAATCGGGTAAATCAGCTCAACGTCAATCGTCACGTTGTCGCCCGGCATCACCATCTCAACGCCACTCGAGAGTTGGATAGAACCAGTAACGTCAGTCGTGCGAAAGAAGAACTGCGGGCGGTAGTTGTTGAAGAACGGCGTGTGACGGCCACCTTCGTCTTTGCTCAAGACGTAAACCTCACCTTTGAACTTGGTGTGTACGCTTACAGAATCGGGCTTACAAACGACCATACCGCGCTTGAGCTGGTCTTTTTCAATACCACGAAGAAGTACACCAGCATTGTCGCCAGCCTGACCTTCTTGCAGTTGCTTGCGGAACATCTCGATACCAGTGATCGTAGACGTCATCTTTTTCTCTTGCAGACCGACAATATCGACTGCGTCGCCAACTTTGGCAACACCGCGCTCGATACGGCCAGTTGCTACTGTACCACGACCAGTGATCGACATCACGTCTTCCACTGACATCAGGAACGGCTTGTCAACGTCACGCTCGGGAGTCGGGATGTAATCGTCGGCAGCTTGCATCAGCTCCTCGATTTTGCCTACCCACTCAGCTTCGCCGTTCAAGCCACCGAGGGCAGAACCCTGGATAACCGGAGCGTTGTCGCCGTCGTAGCCGTACTCAGAAAGCAACTCGCGTACTTCCATTTCAACAAGTTCCATCATCTCCTCGTCGTCAACGAGGTCAGACTTGTTGAGGAAGACAACGAGCGCCGGTACGCCTACCTGACGGGCGAGCAGGATGTGCTCACGCGTTTGGGGCATGGGGCCGTCGGTCGCAGCAACTACGAGGATCGCACCGTCCATCTGGGCAGCACCCGTAACCATGTTCTTCACATAGTCAGCGTGACCAGGGCAGTCAACGTGCGCGTAGTGGCGGTTTTCAGTTTCGTACTCAACGTGAGCAGTGTTAATCGTGATACCACGCTCGCGCTCCTCAGGGGCGTTGTCGATCGATTCGAAGTCGCGCTTGTCGCCAAGACCTTTGCCTGAGAGTACAGTGGTGATGGCCGCAGTCAGCGTTGTTTTGCCGTGGTCAACGTGACCGATCGTGCCAATGTTTACGTGCGGTTTACTCCGCTCAAATACTTCTTTAGCCATAACTAACCGTGTAAGAAGGGTGTGTGCCTGTGTTTGGGTGTGTGAATGATGAAGCCGTTAAGCAACAAAGTTTTAGAGGTGTTTCCCGTGAAGGAATGCACAAGTGCGGTGCAAGATACTGAATCTCTTCGGCTGCGTTTCGAGCCATTGAGCGGAATTGAACCGCCGACCTCTTCCTTACCAAGGAAGTGCTCTACCCCTGAGCTACAATGGCGAGTGCAATTCCAGCGTTTTCTTGGCAAGTGCTTTTCCGTAAACCTAAAGGTTAACATTGAACAATTGCATTGGAATTGTGCTGGTCGTGCGTGCCAACCGCCTCAGGGTGAGGCATCGGCAGCTAAGAAACCGTTGAGCGGGAGACGAGGATCGAACCCGCAACCCTTAGCTTGGAAGGCTAATGCTCTACCAGTTGAGCTACTCCCGCTTATAACTGTTGAATCTCATCATTAAATTACTGTTAAGTAATCGATTAACAATGAGCCTGAAGCGAACTGCTCGGGGTGAAACCCTGTCGCTTTTCTGTGGCGATACGATTGGCGGGAGATGAAATAAGAAGTGACCGAAGGTTTGCCCCTCGGGTGTTATGACATCTTGCGCCTGAACTTGATGCGACCTTGGCATTAACAACCAAGCCGGTTCAGGCTACCGTCAATAGTACTGCCGCTGAAAAACGGTCGGGGTATTTACGGTGAACACCGGTCGACCCTGAACGGTTACTCGCGCAAAAGAATGAACTGCCGTTGACGATCTTTTTCACTTCTAAGCCTCTCAGCTTCAAAGCTTTCGATGTCATCTTGCAGTTGCACAGCGCGTACTTAGTGGTGGGGAGTAGAGGACTCGAACCTCTGAAGGCATAGCCATCTGATTTACAGTCAGACCCGTTTGACCACTTCGGTAACTCCCCTGTTGCGTCGCTGAATTGCAAGAAACGACTGCGTCGAGATTCAGTACCTTGTCAAAGAACTTGAGCATCAATGATGACCCGAACGCCTGTTCCGGCCAAAATCGAGTTGCAAAGATAGCAGCCTTATTCCGTTTTCCAAAGTGTAGGTGTAAATATTTTCACGGTCACTGCTCCATGCTATTCGTGATCAATCGAAGCGCAAAACCGGCAGGTCGTGCGTCTGCTCAATGGGCCACCCGTAATAGTCACGGTTGAGCCACTCAACCGGCTCGCTGCCACGGGGTTCGTACTTGGTGATCACCCACTTGCGTTTGTTTGCGTTGATGTCGTAATACAGCTTGCCGCCAGTGTGCAAAATCAGACGTCCTTTGGGTTTCAGTCGCGGGTTCGCTAGTGCAATGCTCTCCATCAGCTCCAGCGCACGCGTTTCCGGTACTGGTAGCACATAAAGTGCGTGCATATCGTCGTCTTGATAGTGCAGCACATGGATGTTAGGGATGTCGCTGATGCGGTAGAGCTGCCAGTAGTCGTCGCGCCGACGCAGGACGGCCTGCCTGGGCATCACGAACGGGCTTTCTGAAACGGCCACCGGCCCGAATACACCCGTGTGGTTGACCTTCAGGTTCTTTTCGGGGAGCGGGGAGTGCACGATTTGGTGCAGCGAATCGGGGCCGTTCTTAGTCAGTAGCATGATCGGCTGCGGCACCACCTGCTTGATCTTGCCCTGAAAGCTTCCCCCACCCGACAGCAGCCAGCCCTCGCCAAAGCTGAGGGTGTGCGGCGCGGCCCACCGCCCGTGGCCCAACTTAATAAACGCGCTGCCCTCCTTATATAAGGCATCGAAAACGCGCTGGCTGGGCTGGTAATCTGACACCGTTGCAATGATCGCCTGGTGGCGCCCGTGCGGAATCTCATCAAGCGTAAGCGTGTCGCGGCGCTGGCGCTCGTCCCAGGTTCTCAGCAGCCCGAGGCCCGAATGCTTCTCTAAATTTTGGTCATACGCCCGGCCCAATTGCCGACGGAAGGGTCCGCTGAAGCGCCAGTCGAGCACCGGCCAAGCCATGCCACGCAGGAGTTGGTCGAGCGCGTATTTGCTGGCTGTGCGCAGCTCATCAACGGCGGTGCAATCGTGGATGACCAGCATTGCCGTGATCGTGTAGCCGAAATAGGGCCGGGAGTTGAACTCGAAGCCGCCGGTGCGCACGGCCTCGTGCATCAACTCGATGAGCAGCTCGGCGTGCTCGCGCCATTTGTTTTGGTCGACGGTGCCGGGAGGCGAGTTCTGCAGCAGCCACTGACACTTCAGGTGGCGCGAGCCCTCGCGCATCAGCTTGTGGTTTTCTGTTTCGCCGATGATGCCCAGCGAGTTGGGGGCTTTCAGCTTGGGCTTAAAGCCCTCTTCGACGATGAGCACCTCAGCGATGTGGCGCTTGACGTCTTCCGTCAGGTGCTTTGCCAAGGGTTCGTGGCAGAGCATATACCCGAGCATGATTTCGGTGAAATCGTAGTCGCCTTTGGGGTTCAGAATCCCACTGGTGCCGGGTTTGCGATCGGGCGGCGGGCGCATCAGATTCGTGTTGACGGCAGCGATGTCCGCCGAATCGCCACGGAAGAGCTTGGCGATCATCTGGCGGGTGGGGGTTACTTTGCCGCCTTCTTCGAAGGTGGAAATATCCTGATCAGCGTGATGGTCTACCAGTTCCTTCGCCAGCAAGTAGCGATCGGGCATGGGCGGCGGCGGCAGCGCTTTGCGGGCGCTCGGGAACTCCGCCTCGGGGAATTGCTTCACCCAGTGTTTGTGGCGGAAGTAAAACGCATTGCAACTCGTAAGCTGCAATAGCGTGAGGGCCAGCAGGATTCGCCAGAGCGTCATGCGCGCAAATTACGCTTTGTATCGCAAATGGCAGAATGACACCAACAGAAACGCCCCAGCCAATGGCCGGGGCGTATTTAGATAATTAGCGGATTCTGTCACCTCAAGCTTTCGCCGGGTGCGTCATCGCGACTTTCGAGCCTTTGGGCTTGCGCGATTTAAAGTGGTTGGGGATCCGTCGGCTGAATCGGCCGTAGGTCCAGGTGCCAAGGATGGCGAAGAAGAGCGTGACCAGCACGATCAGGTGGCCGGAGCCGATTTGTGCATACAGCGGGCCCGGGCACGCGCCGGTGAACGCCCAGCCAACGCCGAAGATGAAGCCGCCGTAGATTTGCCCTTTGCGCCACTCTTTTGGCGCTATTTTGATCGGCGTGCCATCGAAGGCCTTGACGTTAAAGCGCTTGATGATTTGCAGCGAGAGGATGCCGACGACGATCGCCGAGCCGATGACGCCGTACATGTGGAAGGACTGCATCCGGAACATCTCCTGGATGCGGTACCAACTGACGACTTCGGCTTTCATCAGCACGAACCCAAAGAGGGCGCCGAGGATGAGGTATTTCAGGTTTTTCAGTAGAAACTGCATGGTTGCTGTTGTCTTTTATCGTTTTGGGAAAGGTGGGAATCGATGAATCTGCGCTTAGAAAATCAACGGGAAGAGCACGTGCGTCGAGAAAAAGCCGCCGAGCATGAACATGACCGTCGCCGCCAGCGAGGGCAGCTGCAGATTGCTGATGCCCGCAATGGCGTGCCCAGACGTACACCCGCCAGCATAGCGCGTACCGAAGCCCACCAAAAAGCCGCCGATGACGGTGACCATCAGTGTGGGAAGCGTCCAGAAGTTTTCGAAGCTGAACAGCTGGGCGGGCAGCAAACCGCTGAGGTCAGTAATGCCCATAGCTGCAAGGTCAGCCTTCGTGCTGGCTGCGATTTGGACGGGCTCGGGGTTGGCCAGCCATACGCCACCAATAAAACCACCGACGAGGATGCCGCCGGCAAAAAACAGGTTCCATACCTCGCCGCGCCAGTTGTACTTAAAAAACTGGATGCCAGCCGGCGCACAGGCCGCACAGGCATGCCGCAGCGAGGCGGAGATACCAAACGATTTGTTGCCCACCAACAATAGGATGGGCAGCGTGAGTCCAATGATAGGCCCAGCCACATACCATGGCCAAGGTTGTGTGATCCATTCGAACATGGGAGAGAAGACTTGAGTTGAAAGCTTGATTGAAGATCTGTTGAAGCAAAACAACAGGATCTACCTCGAACTTTCAAGTTCGCCGCCTCACCTATGTGACGAAACACACAATTTGCAGCACAAACGCTAGCTATTCATTACTTGAGTCTGCAATTTGACAAACAATCAAGCATCTTTAAGAGCTGTGGCTCGGCAATCTGATAATATACGTATTTGCCTTTGCGGTTGGTTTTCAGCAACCCCAGCATACGCATTTGTCCCAGATGGTGCGAGAGCAACGACATTTCGACCCCCAGATACTCCGCCAGTTGACCCACAGAGCGCTGCTCCATGTCTTGCAGGCCCTGTACGATCGACAGGCGAGTGGGGTGAGCAATACCTCGTAAGAGGTCGGCCGCTTTTTCGAGCATTTCTGCATCAAGCGGCGTTAACGTTAAGTTACTAGTGGAAGGAGAAGATGTGACCATGTCCCTATTATAAGTCAAAACTTGTTGTTTACTTCAACCTTCTCATTACTTTTTTAGGTAAAAACACTCACTTTCTATTGCTTACGCATGTCTAACATCCAACAACTTCCCACACCTCCACTGCAGGAAATCACGCATCGCCTGCCTGATCTGGAACCTGAATTGCGCAAAGAAATCCAGCAACACGCTCATTTAATTGGCGTTGGCAGCGGAAAGCCACTCATCGGACAAGGCTCCGGCCATCGCGGTGCAATGCTTGTTTTAGAAGGGCTTTTGGGGGTCTATCGAGAAGAAGAGGGCCGCGAAGTTTTTCTCTACCATCTGAAGCCGGGAGAGGCCTGCGCGATGTCGCTGGTGTGCCAAGACATCTCGGTGCAGAGCCAAATGCGGGTATCGACCGCACAACCCTCACGTGTTTTGCTCCTACCCTATGCCAAAACCGAACAGTGGGTGCGAGACTACCCCAGCTGGCATCGCTTCGTCGTCAGCACCTATCAGGCCCGTTTCAAAGAGCTTCTGGCCGCCTTCGACGCCATCGCCTTCCGCGACCTCGACGAGCGGCTGCGCATCTATCTCAAACGCCAACTGGAGACCAGCGGCAGCGTGATGTTCAAATCGCACCAGGAGATTGCGACGGAGCTGAACACCTCGCGCGAGGTCGTTTCGCGACTGCTGAAAAAGCTAGAGCAGAAGGGCGTGCTGGAGCTCAAACGCGGCGAGGTGCGGCTCACTGACGAGGCCTTTTTCCAGCTGCCTTAATTCCGAACGGACACACGGATTGTGCCGATTCCACACAGAAACAGCCCGCTGGCATGCCAGCGGGCTGTTTGGGATTACGGAAGCAATTGCCACGCAAAAAAGAAGGGCGTTTGCTTATTCAGCAGCCTCTTCTTGCGCTTCTGCTTTCGGCTCGTCTTTGGCCTCCTCCTTGGCGGGTTCTTCATGCGCCTTGTTCGGAGACTTTTTGCCGTAACGGCTATAGAACTTGTCGACACGACCGGCGGTGTCAACGAACTTCTGCTTGCCGGTGAAGAACGGATGCGAATCGCTCGAGATGTCCAGCTTCACGAGCGGATACTCGTTGCCGTCTTCCCAAGAGATGGTGTCCTCGGTCTGAATCGTCGATTTGCCGAGGAAAGCGTAGTCAGTAGACACGTCTTTGAATACGACGACGCGGTAGTCAGGATGGATGCCTTGTTTCATGGCCTGTATAATTTGCGGATTGCAAAGTTAGTTCGTTTTCATGCACTTCACAAATTTTCACACGATGATCGCGTACAAATTCGACTGCGAAGCACGATGGCAGTGGCTGCAGCTTAACGCATGATGTACATCTTACCCCAGCCCTTTTTGAAGTACTGCCGGGTTTGATCATCACGCTTCTCGAGATCCACCCCAGCTGGCATCCGGAAGTTGACGCGGTACAGATACAAGCCGTTGGCCAGCTTGTCGCCATACTCGTCGGTGCCGTCCCAGGCGTAATCAGTGATGTGCTGCCCGACGGCCACCTCGCCCAATTCCAGCATGTCGATCGTTTTGATGAGCTTGCCGCTCACGGTGTAGATCAGTATCTGGAACACCTCTGGCCGTTCGGCACCCGTCATGGTGTACACAAACCGAGTGTTGGTCGAGAAGGGGTTTGGGTAGTTCACGATGTCCGTGATCGTGCTCTGATTGATGACCTCGAAATTGATCTTGTAGCGCGAGTCACCCGAAGCGTTGCGGCGCTTATCGTAGCTCTGTACCTGTAGCTCATACGTGCCGTCGGCCAGCGCGCCAGGGCGGAAGCGAATCATGGCCTGGTTTTCGGCGCTGGTGGCGGGGATGTATTCGATGCGCGGGTCGTCGATCGGAATCTCGCTCGTGAGCGGATCGCTGGTGTTGCGGAAGAAGACCTCGAAGAGTTCAGGGTCGTCGAGCAACAGGAACTCATTCTCATCGTCGGCACGAATCTCGATCAGCGGTTCCGGCGATACGATATCGCCATCCATGATGCGCCGGCCGTCGAAGGTGACGTCCAGCAGCGGGTTCACCTGGTCGGTCAGCACATGGAAACTGCGGCGGTAAATGTTGTTGAAAAGATACTGCTCAACCTGATCGAAGTCGGGGTTCACGGTTGCAATCAACTGGCAATCGCCATTGAGGTTGAGTGCATTGAAATCGAACCGGACGGTGTCAGATTGCAGCGCTGCCAATGGGCGGCCTCGGCGCTCGAGCACGGGGATTAGTTCATTGTCTGCATTGCGCACCTGAATGCGATACAGCAGGCTGTCCATGTCGTATTCAGAGATGTTGCGCACCGTGAACTGAATCATCATTGGCTCGCCCTCCTGCACGGTGTCCGCTTGGAAAGCAAAGTCGGGCGTGGTGGGATCCAGCAAGACCTCTGGGGCAGGCGTATAGTGCACGTGCCAGTGACGGTACTGTGGCGCCGTCAGGTTCTGTTCGTCTTGCTTATAAGCTTTCAGTCGCAACCACGGAAACTCTTCGGCATCAATGCTCCCGATGGACACCGTGGCAGGGTTGTTATACGTGAAGAGCAGACTATCAGTACCATCCGAGCGTTCGCCATACAGTTCTGTATACACCTCATCACCAGGGGTTTCGTTGCCAGGCTGCCAGCCCCACCAGTAGGTGCCCCAATCGCTCGCGGGCCCCACTTTGAGGGTACTGATTTCGCCCTCCGACTTGTTGGAGGTTAGCGTTGAGACCAGGCTGATGCCCGGTGTCGGGCCGCTGTTCGTCGTGAGCAGTGCGTTATTTTGATACAACTCCGTGGCTGTACCCACGGCCTTGCCTTTGCGACCAAGCAGAATGAAACGTTGGTTGGGGTCGATGGTCTTCAGCTTCTGTGTAACACCTATCTGAGAAAGTGCTTGGAACACCGTCTGCGGCCACTGATCGAGCGTCATGCTGCCGCGGCAAATGAGCAAGAGATAATCACCGGTCTTCATTTGGTCAATGATGTCTTCGAGCTTGCTAATCTGAGACACATCTTTAATCATGTCGATGGCACCGGCAGCCGGGTGCAGCAGCGTGGAAGGCTGCAAAGTCTTGCCATCAATCACGGCATAGGCCAATTGACCTATAAAACCCTGACTGGAGTTCGGGGTCGTACCGTTGACGCCTTGAATCTGATAAGTGATGGTGCCTGGCGTGACAGATGCTGTGATACCGACTTGCCGGGGCGCGAATTGCCAGCGTTGCACCTGCTCAATCATCTCGACATCTTCGGTTGGGTTATCGAAGAACTGCGGTGGTTTGGATTGCGCCCAGCCTTCGCTCGGCCCGGCGATGTATTTGAACGAGCTGGTGCCCCAGCGCGGCTCTTCGTTAACCAGGCGCACACGCCAGTAGTAAACGACGCTATCGGCCAGGCTGAAGGGCAACTGCCAACGCGCCTCAACAGCCGTGCCGGTGATGGGCCCGGAGTTTTGTTTCAGAGGGGAGTTAAAGGTATGCGAGGTATCAATTTCGAACTCGTATTGGAACTGCTCATTGGAGACCGCATACGTGCCCGCCACCAACTCGATTTGCGATTGGTTCACGATTGCAAACTCAACCGGCAGCAAAGGAACAGCCAGTTCGTCTGCAACAAGGTATTCGACAATCACGCGGTTGTTATCTTCGCGCGCTTCATCCAGCGTATCGCGGGCATCAACAAACACGTCAAAGTTATTGAGGCCGGGTGCCTGATTGTCGCCCACGGGCAGCATCATGCGCAGTGTGTCTTCGAACAGGATGGGCGCAAACATCTTGTAGCCATAATCAATGGTCTCGCCGTTCGAGAGCATCGTTTGCTGCACCCGAAGCGCGAAGCTGTCCTCAAACGTCAGCCCCTGGTTGCGGGTGACGACGTTGATTTGCACGCTGTCTATCGACGACGAAAAGTTTTCGGGCGTGAACGAAATCGAGCTTTCGTCGATCGCAAGGTCAGGCCCATCGGGATAGTAGAGTCGAATGGCTGGGTCGCACTGCAGGTTGTTTTCGCGGGCTTGGTTCGCTTGCGGAGGACTATAATTTTGGGGGTAATACCGGCGGATAGTTTCTGCAATCACATCTCCCACTGGCAGACCAATAGAATCGCGGTACCCGACTTCATAAAAATGACGCGTATACTCGCCAAGCGGATAGATGTAGCCGGCGGTGGCCAACGCGAGGTAGCCGATTGAACCGCGCCCGGGTTCCAGCACGAAGCGTTCGCCATAAGTAGACGTGTTTTCCGAAAAATTACCTGCATAGCAGCCATTCGCTATCAGGAACGGATATCGACCGAAGTTCTGATAGTTGCTGGCCTCCTCCATCGCCAGCTCAAAAACATTGGCAGAACTGTGTCCGAACAGCTGTATGAGACCGACACCTTCGTTAATGAGGTCGCGGACATCGTTGGTGGTGGCATCGTCAACCACCGCGTTGGACTCTTTCTGGTAATAAATCACCTGTCCGCCGAAAGGAGACCCTTCAAAGATTGGCTCATGTTTGCCTTCCAACTGTCCCGCAATCGCGTTTTGTTCACCGGAGGTCGTGCCGCCGCCCAGGTGGATGGCACGCTTCATCCAGAGTTCAAAAGGCGTGTGTTCGTACTCGTCCACCTTGCGCAAGTAGGCATCGCCTTCTGCGTCGTTTTTGACGTTGACTCGGCCAATGGCCACCTCAGGATTGATGTTGGTGGCATTAGGGGTGAAATTGCAGCCAAATTCAATATCTGAGCACGGACGCCCCCAGGTGGGCACCACGCCGGTAGAGTGCACGCGCAAATTCTCTCGTCCTTTGCCCCAAAGCAAGACGTACTGGGGGCGGGTGTTCCAGTTGTCGAGGGCGGCTCGAATGAAGCGCTTGACTGCCAAAGGCGTGCGCGAACCGTAACTGAACTCATCGTAGATATCCTCGATGTAGTACAAGCGCGAATCATACGAATTAACGGTATTGGTGTCGCGGTAAAGCGCATAGCGTGTCGCGGAGGCTTCCAGTCCTCGATGCGTCAAAATGACGAATTCCGCACCCGCGTTGGGGTCGGAATAATTCGCGAGGTTAGCTGGTCCTTTAGGGATGGCATCGCCCTGAAGTTCGGATGCGGCAGCGGTTGTGAAGAAAAACTCTGTTTCGCCGGCAGCTTGGCCTTTGGGGACGATGAATTCCGCCGCCCCACCCTGCATCAGGCCGGTGATCCGTCTGCGGTTGGCGAGGTCAAAGAGCAGCACCTCGTCGCTACTGCCCGCACCGGTGCCGTTCAGTTGCACGCGTGCGTCCGTATCGAAGGGATTGTCCCAGTGAAAATTGATCTGCGTCTCGTTATCAAACTGAAAGTTGCGATCATACCGAATTTCCACCCACGCCCATCGGCTGCTGCCCTTGGGCGAGGTGGTCTGCAGGCTGATGACCGTACCGGTGAGCGAGCCGCTGAGATCGGCCTGGGTAATCGGGTAAGACAAATCGACGCACTCCGGATGGTTCAGCGACGTAAAAGTTGCAGAGCCACCGGCACCGGCAAGCTGAATGCTGGTGGTGTCCGAAGATTGTGTACACGCACGGGAGAGTATCTGCGGTGGCGTGTTGGGGTTGTTCGAGGGGTAGCGCGTTTGCAACCCACGGCTGGTAGACGAAGCCGGCCCGAGCGAACCACTCATGCGACCCTCGCCAGTAACATAGTCAGAGTTTTGCGTGTACCACTGCTCGTAAGTGGCGCCGTGCCCGTTGCTGTACGCGTTCAGGAAATCGTGGCGGGCGCGCCAGCGACAGTGTTGCGCCTGCGGATAGCTGCCCAGCTCCGACGGGCTATTGATGAAATCGTTGATGCTGACCGTGATGTAGGTGCGGTTGCTCGGGCGTGGCGCGTTGCTGACAGTCAGGAAGTAAGCTGACGTGTCATCGAACAGACTGTGTTTACGGTTGGGCTGCGAGCTGGGGTTTACGGCACCGGTTTGGGGGTCGCGGTACATACTTGCGTCGACACCCCCGTCGTTGCGTCGCCCGACGAACTCCACGAAGTCGTTGCCGCTGAACACATTGTCAGCACTGCCCACATGAATAACCTGCTCTTCCCCGCGGTAGTAGATGCGCAGATTGGCCACATTGCTGCCATCGAAAGGCGTGCTACTGGCGCGCACCCGATACACCCCGTCTTGCGAGACACGCATTTTGAAGTAGGTCTGCGAAGGGTCGATCCAGTTGTTGCCCGTCTCGAAGCCCTGGGCCATCAAAAACTGCGGCAAAATGGCCAGCAAGACGAGTATCAGCGCTTTTATCGAAGCTTGCATTGCGTTGTTTAAATAGACTCCCGAATATATCATTGTTCCTTAAAATAAAAATACGTCGAAAGCAGATGACAGTTGCGGGATGAACGGTTAAAAACAGACTCAGAGTTTGATGTTATCGAAAAAGAGCCGTAGAGAAATGACGTGAGAATAGAAGGCGTTGTCAAAATCAGCGATGTTCGCCAGCGCGTAGTCGATCGCAAAAAACTTGTATTGCACCCCCAGCCCAGCAGTCGGGTAAAGCGCGACTTGCTCTTCGCCGTCGTCGTTGCGGCCCTGCTGCAGGTTCTGCAAGCCACCGCGCAGGTAGGCGATGCGTTTATAGCTCAGCTCCAGACCGATGCTCGGGTCGAAGCTAGCCTCGCCGAGGTTGAAGGCCACGTTGCGCGGGCCGTCGAAGTTGACATCAAAATCGAGCGTGGGGGTAATATTGATGTTTTTGTCGCGCAAAAACGTGTAGGCCCCGCCCAGGCGCACCGAGGGCAGCGTGACTTCCACGGAGTTCTGCGGAATCTCTTGCCCGGCCTGCCGGAAGGCTTCCTCGAAGGTTTCGGTATTGAAGCTCCAGGCGTTGAAAGTGCTCGTAACATCGCTGGCCATCAGCCCCAAACTGAGGCCCTCTTTGCGGTACATGGCACCGACATCCAGCCCAAAGCCCCAGGCGGTGGCGAAGTCCCCCACCCGGCGGTTGATGACTTTCACATTGCCCCCCACGCTCAGGCCCTCAACGCTCTTGATGTCTTGAGCATAGCTCACCAAAAACGCGAGGTCTGCAACGCTGAAACTGGTGATGCGCGCGTAATCGAAAGAATTGCCGTCGCGGAAGTTGAGGGTGTTCGGGATGTCATCAACACCCATACGAATGACACTGAGGCCGATGCGTCGACCATCGTCCATGGCGGTTGTGAAGCCGCCGTAGTCGTACTTGATGACGCCTGCGAAGTATTCGTTGTGCATCAGCGCGATTTCG
>CAZTEZ010000022.1:0-17626 GCA_964611815.1 uncultured Bacteroidia bacterium
GAGCCTTTCACACCGTTTTGCTGAAAATCGTTGCCGCCCTGGCCGCCCTGGCCGCCAACGCCGCCCTGACCGCCAATGCCGCCGCGCCCGCCTTTACCGGCAGAGTCAACGAAGATGGGGCTGTCTTTAATCAGGCCACCGGGGCCACCATCCCAGATGAAAACACCAAACGTGCTACCGCCAGCCGTGCCAGCCGTGCCGGCTGTGCCCAGTTGGCCACCTTCGCCGCCACCACCGCCGCCACCGCCGGAGCTGTTGGTTTCGTCTAAACCAACTGCACCCAAAACTGTATTGCCAGTGCCACCCAAGCGCGGTATGCAGCCCAAGCTGGCGCCACCGCCACCACCGCCACCACCAGACCCAGTGGTGCCATCGGTGCCATCGGTACCGTCTTCAGGTTGGAAAAACCCGCCGGCAAAACTAGCGCTGCCATCCACACCGTCAATACCATCAGTGCCATCTGCACCATCTTGACCGGGCTGGCCAAACCACGTGAGGGTGTCAACGAGCGAGGGGCAGGTGTTAATGAAGTCGATGATGTCTTGCGCAAGTGCAGCCGCACCAACGGAAGCGTCGCAATAGCAATAGCCGGCTTTACCATCGCCAGCCGATCCAGCGCCCGGGCCACTGCCGGGCAAGCCGTCTTGTCCAGGGGGTGCATCGGCAACTGTGGGGTCGCAGAGGTTGTTGATACACGTTGTATTCACTGGCAAAGGATTAAGCGGGTCGCAGTCTGTCGAGTTGCCAATTTCACCGCCATTGCCACCTGCGCCACCAGCGTTGGCACCGGCCGACCAGCCGTTGCCACCACTGCCGCCAGCGTTGTTATCAGCGGCCGCGGGATCGCAGCGTCGGCAGCCCAGTTCGCCACCCTCACCGGGTGCGCCATTCGAGCCGCTGATACCGTCCGTGCCATCAATGCCGGGCGAGGCTTTGCCGACATCAATACGTGTGCGCACGATGCGGTAATTCGAGGTATTGTTCAAGTAGATGCCGTAGTTCGAAACACCGTTGCCGGGCGCGTCTTCTACTGTAATCGTCAGGTCTTGCAGGCGAAAACCGCTGATGTTCTCTGCCGATACAGCCACAATGCGCTGCGGGTTGGGCTCCACGTTCACGGCCTGGCGCAGCAGCTCTGAAGCTTGCGCGTTCGTCTTGGCCCAGTTTTGGGCGGGCAGGTAGCCACCCTCGACAATAATCGAGTCTTGCAGCTCCAGCTTATTTGTTAAGGTGTACGTACCGACAGCCAGCTTTAAGTAGCGATTGTCTTGGTCAATCAGCGAAAATCCGTAATCGAGACTGGCCGGGTTGGCTGGCGTGCCGGCCGCACCACTGGTTGCGCCGGTGGGCGAAACGTAGATTACACCGCATTCCTGGGCATGGGCACCCTGAAAAAGCAAAAGCGTAAACAGACTGAGAGCGAGCGAGCGGAGTAAAGACGTTTTCATAGGCTGCAGAGATGGCCGGATGAACAGAACAGGCAGAGTTTTCTGGATTCTAAAATAAGCATTTGCACGTAATATGAAACCTTAGCATAAAGGTTGATTATTCACGCCACTTGCCGTTGAATCGACAAAAGCAACACGCGAGCAGTCGTATAGACTGCTAATCAGTGCAAAACAGCGACCGGTCGGTCGGTATTATTTTGACATTAAGTCTTCGATGGCCTCCACTTCGATCGGAATATCACCCATCAGGTCGTCGTGACCGTCGTTTGTGATCACGATATCGTTCTCAAGACGGATGCCGATGCCCTCATCCGGCACGTAAATGCCAGGCTCAACGGTGAACGCCATGCCGGGTGCCATCGTGATGAAGAAGTCGCCAACATCGTGGGTATCCAGCCCGATGTGGTGCGAGAGCCCGTGCATGAAATACTTCCGGTAAGCCGGCTGATCGGCGGGTGCCTCGTCCACTTCTTTTTGAGTCAAAAGGCCCAACTGTAGCAGTTCTTCCTGCATATCGTCAGCAGCTGCTTTGTTATACGTCTGGAAATCAGTGCCGGGCTTCAGGCGCTCAATCGCCTTTTGCTGCACACGAAGCACGGCGTTGTAAATGTCCTTTTGTCGCTGGGTGAACTTGCCGTTCGAGGGAATCGTGCGGGTAAGGTCGGCGGAGTAGTTGCCGTACTCGGCACCGAAGTCCATCAGGATCAGCTCGCTGTCGCCGATCACCGACTCGTTCTGGTTGTAGTGCAGTGTGCAGGCGTTCTTGCCGGCGGCCACAATCGGGTTGTAGGCAAAGCCCGTAGCTCCCCTGCGGGTGAACTCGTGGATCATCTCGGCCTCCAGCTCGTACTCCCGAATGCCCGGTTTGCAGTACTTGCACACCCGAATAAACGCATCGCGGGTGATCTCGCAGGCGGTGCGCATCTGCTCGATTTCCTCCGGCTCTTTGTGCATGCGCAGCTCGGCAAGGATGGGCGCCGCACGGTGTACTTTGTGACCTGGCAGCTCTTCGCGCATACGATGCGCAAACTGATGCGAGCTGCTGGGATAGTAGAGTGCGTTGCGACCGTGTTCGTTGAAATCGAGATACAGCCCGTCGAAACGCGCGATCAGCGAGCGCCAGAAGCTTTCGAAGCCATCCAGGTAGCGCACGCTCTCGATACCGCTGGCTTGCTGGGCCTCTTCGATCGAATACTTCCAGCCTTCCCAGATCTGAATATGCTCGTTCGTCGGAATCACGAACAGCACTTCTTTCCATTCGTCTTTGGGCGCGTCGGGCGCCAACACCAGCACGCACTTCTCTTGGTCGATGCCCGCAAGGTAGTAGAAGTTCGAGTTTTGGGTGAAGTTATAGGCCGAGTCGGCGTTGTCGGGCAGCTGGTCGTTCGAGAAGAAGACGGCCATGGTGCCGGGGGCCATTTTGGCCATGAACTTCTTGCGGTTGCGAACGAAAAGGTCGGCGGGCGGCGTGTTGTAGCGCATATCGGGCGGATGTTGAGGTCAGTTTCTGGATGTGTAGCCGGAAACTGCAAAAACTGGGGCAAAGCGCCAAACCATTCAACTACTCTGCGCCCACAGCACCGAAGATCAGTGTCAGTCCAGGCGTGCAAGCAGGAGTTTGATCGCCGCGTCGATTTGCGGGCGCACGTCCTGCCCATCGTTGTAGATCACGAAATCGGACTGGCGGATCTTTTTCGCGTCCGACCACTGGCGGGCCATGCGCGCGGCGATATCCGCTTCCGAGAGGCCGTCGCGCTTCTTGATACGCGCCATGCGCATCAGCCGGGGGGCATAGACCGTCAGCATGGCATCCATCTGTTTGTGGCCACCCGACTCGTACAAAATCGCCGCTTCCTGAAAAATCAGCCGGTGACCGGCCGCCGCCTGGCCGCCGCTCCAGCGCATAAAATCTTTGCGCACGGCGGGGTGCACGAGGTTGTTCAGCCGTTGCAGCTTTTTGGGCTCAGGGAAAACCGTTGCCGCCAGGTGGGCGCGGTTGAGTTCGCCGTCATCCAGATACGCCTCTTCACCGAAGAGCTTCTGGATCCGCGTCATGAGCTCTTCGTCAGTTTCCATCAGGCGCTTGGCGGCGGCATCGGCTTCATATACGGGGTAGCCGGCCGTCTGCAGCAGATTGCCCACGTGGGTTTTGCCGCTGCCGATGCCGCCGGTGAGGCCGACGCGCAGTAATTTAGTGGTGGTCGTCGGGCTCTTTTCTTGTGTAGAGGCGCTTGCTCTCATGGCAGTCTGATCGATTTTTCTTGCAACACAAAGCGCAGGTAAGGGGGTTCAATGCGTGCGCCTTTGGCAATGTCGGGCAGGTTACTGAGTGTCGGGATGACATAGCGGCGTTCGGCGGTCAGTTCGGCGGCGTCAACGACCAGGCGCGGGCGTATGGAGTTGGCAGCAGCGTACTCCTCAATCGGCAGTTGGTAGTACACCCGTACGAACTTCGGCAACAGGCGCACCGTCTTGTCCAGCGGCGCGTTGCGCACCTGCACCTCGACTTCTTCCATCACCTCGGTGAAGGGCTGCGATTGCACCATACCGGTCACCTGTGGGGCCGAAACGTAGACCTGAGGCTGCTTGGCCAGCTGCACCCGAAAGCGCCTCGCCCCACGCAGGTTTTGAACTTGGATCGCCTCAGTTGGCCAACTCTCGACTGCTTTGAGCGCACTGACGGACCCAATGAGCAGCACTGAATCGGGGCTGAGCACCACATCGCCGACCTGCCGATACCCGGGCGCGGTCGTCATTTCGAGCTGCGGAACAATGGGCACGCGCTTGCGGATACGCTCTTCGAAACTGACGGCGATTTGTTCGGGGCTGATATCTTTGACTTTGATTTCACTCGGCAGTTTGCGTGTCATTTTGCCTTGAAACTGGCGGGTGTCAATCTGGCCAGACTCCACAGCCGGTTGCAGGTTGACTTCCAAGGAATCGTCGCCGATGCTCAAGCTGGGGACGAGCAGCAGGTGGCCCGGGCCGGTCACTTTCATGCGCAACTGGGTAGGCAGCTGGCTGGTGAGCTGCAGCCCGCCGGGCGCGTTCTGATAGCGCACGGGCACCTCCAGTACCGTCGTGTAAGTTTTGACGAGCTTCACCGAATACCAAAAAATACTCGCCAGCACGATGCTGAGCATCAACTGCCAGTAGCGACGGCGGCGACGTATTTTGGAGTTACTGGCCAACGAAAACAGCGGCTAAAGTGATTGCCAAGTGCGCTCGAGCGGCGTGATTCAGCCGGATGGCACTATGGCGTTGCATCCTACAAATTAGTTAAATTGTAGCTTCGAACGCCTGCATGTATGTGTACCCTGCGCAAAGACTTTCATGACTCGCCCGAGCTGTTTCTACAGAAAGCCGAAATCCTGCTGGAGAACTCGGGCGGGCAGCTCATTGGCGATGCTGGCGGGGGCAGCCTGAAGCTCAACAGCCCGGTGGGTGCGCTCAGAGGGGCGTATCGCATCAAGGGCAACAGCTTTGAAGTGCAGGTCGAAGACAAGCCGTTTTTCCTGAACTGCGGCACCATCCGCAAGGTGTTCGACAAATACATGTTGAGCGTGGATGCCGTCGAAGCGCACCCCGACACCAACGCGATTGTCGCCGAGAAAGTCGAGCGCGCCGCTAAAGCCACCGAGCCCCTGCCCAAGCGCCCCAACAGCCGTACCCACAGTGGCGTCGTCCGCGAGGTAATCGGTCACAAAGTGACGCTGCACCCGCGCATGAAGCTCTATGTGCGCGATAGCGAGTGCAAATTCAGCCTGCCGGTCAAAGGCGACCTTGAGGCGCTCTTCGAGCAGATTCACCATGCGTTCGAACTCGCCGACGGCCATTTCGAGGGCGACACCCGCCGTGGTAGCTTTTTCACGAATACGCTGATGGGCAAGCTCGTGGGTAGCTATCGCATGAAAAACGGCCAGTTGCATGTGCACATCACCAAAAAACCATTTTTGCTCAAAAGCGAGCTCATCGAAGCGCAGGTACGGCATTTTATGACCAAAGCCGAGCAGCTCATCGAGCAGCGTAACCGTGGCAAAGACAGCACTGCCACCGATTTCACGATTCGTATTCCCGTGAAGCTCGAACACGACGAAATGGTCGAGCTCATTAACAAAGGCATGGCCGAGGCGCATGGCACCCTGGCCGGCAACGAAGATTACGGCCTGTTTGTGCTACCCACCGAGTTCGGTCCCGCACGCGGAAATTTCCGCCTCGAAGAGCGTTGCCTGTTCATACACGTCACGGATAAGCCCCTGGCGCTGGATGAAGAACGCTTCTCGAAGTTTTTAACTGGCTACCTCACAGAGGCGCAAGACACGTATCTGGAAGAGCACCGCGAAGCTGCGCAGCAGAATCAGCCCTGGTGGAAACGCCTGTTTCGATGAATGGGCTATAGCGCTGGCTGAATCGGGCCCGGTTTTGAACAAGTTTTCGCTTATTGTGGTATGCCCCTAATTATAAAGGCTTAATTTGGCGAGTTGTTCATATGACGATGCAAGACATAGAGCTGCTTCATGAGTCCAGCGTATTTAAGCTGTCGGCTCTCGAGCAGGAAAAAGCTTTTCTGATCGAATGGCGCGACATCTCTGTGTTTGAGCAATGGGAGCAAGCGAATACGATGATCTTGCTTGAGACCCAGGAGCGCAAATACAACGCCCATATTTCTGACATTCGCAACTCCACGCCGATTTCGGAGATGCAACTGGAGCATCTCATTCAGGCGATTGTTCCGCAGCACTACCGTGTCGGCCTGCGTAAGACGGTGGTGATCAGCCCGGAAGACTTTCAGTATGAAATGCTGGCGCAAACGATGCTCAATCGCATTATGCATGAGGGTATTGCACATGCGCAGGTGAAGTCATTGGAGGAAGCCCGCGATTGGGTGCGTAATACGCTGCCCAAACCTTGAGCGGCCCCTGGCTCATCACCTATTGAATGACGGAAGCTAACGAGCGTTGTGCATGTTTTGCATATAACCCTTGTTTTCTTGCGCTCGTCGAACTAAAATAGCAGTTCAGCGATGATGACTGCACTCCAACCCAAACTCAGCAATGCGCAGCTGGTATTTGAAAACCAAGCTGCTGTAGTGTACGATAGCCCCGAACACCAACTCGTATACGCCATCTGGAAGCAAGCTATCGAACCCGACGCGTGGCTGCACGCCACACAATTTGTGGCAGATTACATCTCCGACGCCGAATATGTTGCTTACATCGCCGACGGGCAAGGCGCCGTGCCGATGTCGCATGACGCGATTAAGGCCGTGATGGAAGTTGTGATTCCACTTTACCGCGAGGCAGGCCTCAAATGCATGGCGATGATCATCCCCGAAGAGCTGTCCGTTGAGATGACGATGCAGACGCTCATCAATGAGTTACCTATCGACTTTGAGGCGACTCACGCGTTCAGTTTGGAAGATGCCCTTGATTGGGTCAAACACAAGCGTGAGTTTTGACTGTGTTTTGCAAGAAAGATGTACCAAGACGACTTTTCGATTGCCAGTTGAACTTTGATTCTTATGCCGTTCTCAATTGACCACTATCTAATCAATTCATAATGGCCTTTGATCAAGTAAACGTACCGGGGCTGCAACTCGAATTCGAAAATCCTTCAGTTCGAATATTAACATCTCAGGATCAGAAGTTGTTGTATGCGAAGTGGCTCTCCAATCAGATGGGTCAACATTGGGATGAAGCCGTTAATCAGATTTTGCTTGCCTTCGAAACGGAGACATTTTCAGGGTATATATCGGATGCGAGCATTGGGCTACTGATAAGTCGGAAAATGATGAGCGCCATAGTCACACAAATTCTTCCGCGTTTCAGAAAAACCCAGCTACGGTATATCAGTGTGATCCTACCGGAGAATCTGTCGATAGAAATGACAATCCAGGCGATCCTCAACTTAGTACCGTCGCCTTACCGCTGCCGTACTAGCGAGAGTCTGGTGGAATCCATCGCATGGATACAACAACAGCAATTGGAAGCGTCTAAGCGCTCTGCATAAGCGCAAAGGCCAAAATCCCGCCTGCCATACTGACGTTCAAAGACTCCGCCTCTCCCCCGCCAGGGATTTCCACGCACAGCACCTCCGGGTGCCCCAGCACGGCCGCGCTCAGCCCATGCGATTCGCTGCCGAGCACAATCAAGTCGCGAGCTGACAAGGCGCTCACTTCCAGCGGCTCGCCTCCCAACTGCGTGGCGATCATGCGGTGGGCGTTTGCATCCACGAATGCGGGCAGGTCATCGAGTACAAACAGCTGCACGCGAAAATGCGCGCCCATCGCCGCGCGTACGACCTTCGGGTTGTAGGCGTCTACGCAGTCATTGGTCAGATAAACGGCCGGGAAGCCGAACCAGTCGGCCGTGCGCAGGAGCGTGCCCAGGTTGCCGGGGTCGCGCACGCCCTCGAGTACAAAAGCCGGGCCCGGCACGGTTTCGAGCGCCGGTGCATCGGGCAGGGGCAGCACCGCGACGATGCCCTCGGGATGCTCTTGGGTGTGCAGCTCGGCAAAATCGGCCATAGCGGCTTTAAAAGTGAAGGATTTCGGCAGGCGCTGGAGCAGCGCATCAGGCAAGTCCGCCTGCTCGCTGACGACCACAGCCTCCAGTTCCGCGCCGGTTTTCAACGCCTCCTGCACCAACTTGACCCCCTCGATCAAGAACAGCGCCTGCTTTTTGCGGTAGCGCTTCTCCGACAATCGGCGGTAGCGTTTGAATCTGGCCTGGCTGAGGGGCGGGAATGGCATACGGAGTTTGTAGTTTTGCTGCAGCGCGCAATTTCGCACCGCAGCCTCATGGAAAACCCCCGCAAGTTAAGTCCTCGCACCCTAATCACCGACGTGATCGTCGCCGGATTGGGCATCTGCAGCGCTGCGCTCGGGCTGGAGGGCTTTCTGGAGCCCAACGGCTTCTTCGACGGCGGGGTCACGGGCATCTCGATGTTCACGTCTGAGCTCACGAATATCCCGCTGGGCTGGCTGATTCTGGCGATCAATACGCCCTTCATCCTTATCGGCTGGCGCATGCAGGGCACGCGGGTGGCGCTCAGTGCACTGGCCGCCATCGCGGCACTATCGACGGTGCTGCTGACCATTCACATTGAACCGCTAACGAAAGACAAGCTGCTTTCAGCAGCCTTTGGCGGCTTCTTTTTGGGGCTGGGCCTGGGGCTGGTGCTGCGGCGGGGCATTGCGCTGGATGGCACAGAGATCGTGGCACTCTTGGTCAGCCGCAGCACCGGCTTTTCGGTGGGTGATGTCATTTTGGGCTTCAACATCCTCATCTTCAGCGTAATCGGCGCCACACTTGGGCTGGAGCGCGCGATGTACTCTGTGCTCGCCTACGTGGTGGCCAGCAAGAGCATCAACTTCGTGATTACGGGCATCGAGGAGTACACGGCCGTGACGATCATCTCGCAAGCGAGTGAGCGCATCCGCACGGCGATTATTCACGATATGGGGCGCGCCGTGACGGTCTACCAGGGCCGCAGAGGCATGGGCGGCGAGGCGCAGGACATCCTCTTCACGGTCGTCTCGCGCCTGGAGCTGAACAAAATCAAGCGCCTGGCGAAAGGCCACGACGAGAATGCCTTCATCGTGATGCACAAAATCAACGACACCGAAGGCGGCATGATACGACGCCGGCTCACCACGCAGCGCCAGCGCCCGCAGCACGCTGTACACTTACCCGATGATGCCGAGGTTGTCGACCCGCCCAATGAGCGCGACCAGAGCGATTAACCCATGTGCGGGATGTCCAGCACGACTTTGCCACGCGGGTGGCTTTTGCGCAAGTAATCTTGTGCTTGTGCCGCATCGGGCAGCGGGAAGCTGCGGTCGATACGAATCTTCAGTTGATCGTCGCGCCACCAGTCGAGCAGCTGGCGGAGGTCGCTGCCACTGGGTTTCACGAGGATGAACTTTGCCGACTGTCGCGAAAAGAGCGTCTGCACCAACTCTACGCCACTTTTGACAGAAGGCATCGTCGAGATATACGTGCCTTTGGTCGTGAGGATGTGCTTGGTGGTGTTGTAAGACAAACGCCCGGCGACGTCGAAAAACATGTCGAAGTACTGCTTGCTTTGCGTAATGTCCGTCTCGTGATAATCGATCACCTCGTCGGCGCCCAACTCGCGCAGCCAGTCGGCAGCGTCGGCACTGCAACTGGTATGCACCACCGCGCCCATGGCTTTTGCGATTGGAATAGCCAGGTGGCCCACCCCACCCGAACCACCGTTGACGAACACCCGCTGCCCGGCTTGCAGGTGCGCCAAATCGCGTAGCGCCTGCAGGGCGGTGAGCCCAGCGAGCGGTAAGCCGGCCGCCTCCGCCCAGGTCATGCCCTCGGGTTTTTGGGCGATGTTGGGCGCGCGAACGGTCATGTATTGCGCGTAACTACCCTGCTGTTGCAGCAGCGGTACCATGCCGAACACTTCCTGCCCGACCTCAAAGCCCTGCACGCGACGCCCCACCCGTGTGATGGTGCCTGAAAAATCGGCACCCGGCGTAAAGGGCAGCTTCCCGAGCATCACCATCTTGAACCGGCCCTGGCGCTGTTCGATATCGACCGGGTTCAGCGCAGCGTTGTGCAGCTTGACTTGCACCTCGTTGGGCTCGGGGTTCAGGCGGCGGCGGTAGTCGTATTTCAGGACGCTACTGTCGCCGTAGCGGTCAAAGACAATGGCTTTCATAGGATTAGGAGCTGAAGGTAAGGGCGATTAAACACGACGGGTGTGTCGGCTATTCCAAAATACGGAAAGCCTGCTTAACAGAGACTACGCTTGAGGTGTCCTCTAGGTTCTGGTATCCTTCGCGATTGCTATCGAAAGCAACTGGCTTTACTGCTTCACGAAACGCGCGTAGCCCGTCTCGCTGTCGGTTTGCACTTTCAGCAGGTACGCACCAGCCGCCAGCGCACTGACATCCAGCACATAAGCCCGGGCATTGTCTTGCGTGAACTGCAGCGGAATCTCTCGCCCGGTGGCATCTACCGCCGAGACCGCCTGCAGTCGGAAGGCCTGCTCGGCGCTCAGCATCAGCTGGGCACCGGCTGGGTTCGGATAGAGCGTGTAGCCATTCAGGAGCTCGCCAGCTCGGCTGCTTAGCTTCCAGATCGGCACCTCTTTCGTCACGGTGTCAGAGCCACATTTGTTCGAGGCGATGAGTGTCACGTTGTAGATGCGCTCTTCAGGGAAGGTGTGCTCTGGGGTGACTTCAATGCTGGTGGTGCCCTCGTCGAAGTCCCAGAAGAAATTGCTGGGCACGCCAGACGACGAGTCGAAGAAGGTCGCCTCGTAGTCATCGATCAGCTCCCAGCCAAAGTCAGCTTCAGGTTTATCAATCGCAATGACATCAATCGCGAAAGGCTCGCCCTCGCAGTAGGCGTTGGCAGGCGTCACAGTGAGCTCGCCAAATGTCAACCCTCCGATAAGGTTCAGAATCGCGGTTTGCTGGCCACCTACGAGCGTCCAGGTGGTTGGCCAGGTCCAGGTGTAGCGGTCGGCGCCCAGCACGTTGTCCACCTCAAAAGTCACGGAGTCATCGAAGCACACCTCTGGGTTACCGAAGATGTCGTTGATCTGCCCCACGGTTTCACCAACATTGATATAAGCGCACTCTTCGTCGGTGTAGCACACGCCGTTGCGCGCCCGCACACACACAGCACCCGAGCTTGAGCCGACGGCAACCGTGATTTCATTCGTGCCCTGGCCGCTGAGCAGCCCCCAGCCGCTGGGGATCTCCCATTCGTAATCTTGCGCACCAGAAATGGGGGCAATGCTGTAGGTTTGCTCGACGAATTCACAGGTGCCGCGCTCACCTTCAATGTCGGTAGGGTCGGCAATTGGCGCATCAAGTTCAACGGTTGTGCACACCGTATCGCCCAGGCAGCCGAAGAGCGTCGTGATGACGCACACTTCGCCTTCCAGCGCACCCGTCTGGAAGGTTATCGACGTGGCATTATCTGGCCCAAAGACCTGCCAATCTGCGGGGTAGAGCCAGCTGTAGTTGGTCACGTTGGCCACCGATTGTGTGAAGAAGGTCACGAACTGGCCATTGCAGGCCCCACTGGGGCCCTGCACGGGGAAAACCGTATCAGGGAGTTCGTAGGTCGAAACGTTATACGTAGACACAGGGCTCACGCCACAGCGGTTAAAAGCGCGCAGCGTCAGGAAGCCATCCAGCGTGTCGGTGGCGACCTGCGCGTTGATGGCGGTGGAATCGGTCAGCAGCTCCCAGTTCGGCGACACGCCCCAGACGAGTGAATCGACGTTGGGCGCCAGTGCCGAGAAATAGTTGACCGTATCTTCCGGGCACACCTGCGATGGCCCGCTAATGCTAGGCGCAAACGGCACGCTGAGCGCGAACACGTTGTGGCACTCCTGTTCGCCAACGCAAGGGCCATTGATGGCTGTGGCGCACACATCGCCACTGGCGGTACCCACCTGAACGGTGAGCGTGCTGGTGTTTTGGCCACTCAGGATCGTCCAGCCGCTGGGCACGGTCCAGCTGAAGTTGTTGGCGTTGTTGGTGCCAAACGCAAACAGCTGAATGACATCGCCCACGCAGGCGGTGTCTGGCCCGGTGACGGAGTCGGTGGTCGGCTCGTTGAAGAGGTCCTTTGTTTCAGTGACGATGCAAGTGCTCGTCCAGCCGAGGATGGTGTCTGTCAGTGAAATGCTGTAGTTATCGACCGTCGGAAAAGTTTCGGTGTGGTCTTGAGTATTAACACCGGTGCTTACGCCCGTGTTCCACTCGAAGCTCTGATCCAATGTGTTAGCGAACACGTTGAAGTTGTACATCCGATGAAAAATCATCGGCGAGCTCAAGTTGGTGAACGTCTCGGTGTAGGGCGCTGACGAAAAGCAGGTATCAATGAACGTAAAGTCGGCGGTTTGGTCGTACTGCACATGCGGGAAAAAGAGCATGTCGCGGTCAAAAGTGGGCGGTACCGGGAATTGATTGGTTTTGAACCAGCCGAAGCCCGGAAAATTGACAAATGCAAAATCTTCGTTCAGGCCGTTGCCTTCGTTGTTTGACGCAAACAAGATTTGCGTTGTGGTCGGCAAGTTCAACTCAACTGCCACCAGATAGCCCGTGCCTGCGGGTATGCTGGCGGGCGTCGGAAACGTCACGTCGTATTGGTTACTAATGAGCAATCCGCCGAAAAAATTGGTGATCGTGCCGGTCGTTTGTGCCAGTACAATGCCGGGTGAGGAATCCGGTAGGGCCTCGTAGACTGTCGCAGTGAAAGTGACGCCGGGAGCGCCTGTAGAAACGCCACTGAAAAAGGTCATGCCATGCACGGTCAGGTCATCCGGAGCGTCGTAGTACTGCGCGAAGGCAGGCGTATTCGTGCCAACAATAAACGCCGAAACCGTTGTACCGGTGAGTTTACCAACTGTGTACTGCACCGTATCTTCCGGACAGCCCTGGGTAGTAGCAAACGTGACAGGGCCACCGCCGGGTGCTGGTGGTGCTTTGGGTTGCCCACCCGGCGAAATCGACTGGTCGACGCTTACGTTTGTAGGCGTCGCCTGAAGCTCAAGCGTCTGGGCGCTGAGGCTACCGGCTAGGGCAAAGCAGAGTATGAATAGGCAAATACGCAGAAAGGCTGGCATAACTGTAGGCATATTGTAAGGCTTTTAAGTTACAAAGCCTTGCGCAATTCCAAGCAATCAATTACCGGAAGGTAACAGAGCTAGGGTGAAATGTACGTAGGGGGCCCTGAAAGGGCGGGTCTTGAACCGAAAAATCAGTCGGTGGGGCGAAAGTAGCCGTAGCTGTAGTTGTACTTGTAGGTGCGCTGGGGGTCCAGGGTCAAATCGTACGTAATCGTGTGTAAGCCATTGACCCCCACCTTGCTGTCCATGTGTGCCTTTTGCCCCCCCAAATAGCGCAGGGGTTTGCCAAGCACCTGCACCACGATCTGCACGGGTTGTGGCTCGTCGGTCGAATTACCGATGGTCAGCAGGCCATCGATTTTCAAAAAGTCGTAGTCTTCGCCGTTGAGCTTTTCGGCTTTGCGCTCTTCTTTGCCCACGCGTTCGGTCACTTTCACGACGACGCCCTCGCTGACGCCAGCGCCGATTTTCGCCTGCGCATCCAGCGGCATGGCCGGCAATTCAGCCTGCCCTATCGGGATGCCACTGGCGTTCAGCAGTTGCACCTTGCCAGGCAGAAAGGGTTTCTCGGACGTATTGGTGATGCGTCGGGCCTGCTGCACAGTGTAGAGCTTGCCATCGGGCAGTTCGGGCTGCAGGCTCTGTTCGTTGATATGCAAGGGCAAACGCACGAACTGCAGCGACGTGGTCGGCAGCACCTGTTCCAAAAGCGTCAATTCTGCGGCCGAGCCGGCTTCAATCGTGACATCCGAGAGCGTGAACCCACGCACGGGTTTGGGCTCTGCTGGCGATTGCGGTTCCTGAATGTTGCCGGGTTGGCCATCAGGGATTTGCGCTTTGGGTTGGCGGGGGGTGGTCAGGCGCTGATACATTGTGCGCTCTTCGGCGCTGATGCCTTCCGAAACCGCCGGGATGCCCAGACTCAGACGCAGCTCGATGTCCTCCAGCGCCTCACCGGTGTTGTGCACGATGGCCTTCATCGTCAGTTTCACCGTCGAATCCGTTTGCTCTCTGATGCGATATTCCGGGCGCCAGCTCAGGCCTTTGCTGTAATAGCCCATGCGCACGTTGGCAGCCGTAAAAGGCGTGGCCAATTCGAGCAAGAGCGCCGTGTCGACCACCGCCTCATAGTACGTCTGCGAGGCCTTGCCGCCCTGCACGCTGACTTGCTTCAGTTGGTCTTTGTGTACGAACACCACGTTGTCGTCGGGCCGGCGGATTTCAATCAGATCGCTGCCGGGATTGTAGGGGCGAATCGTCCCTACGACATCTTCGACCTCCTTGCCAATGAAGTACGTGACAATAGCTTGCTTGCCGGGGTTGGCTTTCAGAATCTCGAAGAAGCTCTTCGCGCGTTTGGGCCGGTAGAGCGTTTCGCGCAGCACAGACTTCCGCTTGAGTTCGGCCGAGCCGTCGATTTCAACGACAAGGCTGTTGGCCAAGGCATCGGGGTTCTCGTCGAGCAGGGCTTTGCCGCGCTCGAAGTTCACGCGCCCGCGCTTCTGGATATACGCCACCCCGCCGGGGTAGAGCGTCACAGCATCCACCTTCAACTTCTGACTCTGGCCCAGAACCTGGGCCGGTAAAAGTTGACTGCAGAGTGCAACTGCACAGCCTAAGATCAGCAGACGAAGACGCAAATTCTGGAGCATAGTAAAGCGGCTAGTTGTGCTAAATATACAGCTTAACATACATGCGCGCGGGGTGTTGCTCAGGCACTTACCCCCGGCCCCGTCCTCAGAGCTTGTCGCTATGTGCAAAATGCGGACTCTCGAGAAACTGCTCGAAGGCATCGAAGTCGAGCGACGGGAAGTCGCCCGAGATGCGTTCGCGCACGCTGACTACTTCCGGGATCACTGCTATCTCGTCCAGCGCATCGGCGCCGAAAGCGTCGATATCTAAACAGGCGTTGAACACCTGCGCAAGGATGTCATCGAGCGTTTCCTGCCATTCGCTGAGCGCACCGTTTAGCGGTGCGAGCTCCACGAGGTGCACATCGTCGGACAGGGCGATGAGCGCATCGGCGCGCTCGGCCATTTCTTCTGGTGTTTCGGTAGCCAGCCGGATGATGCGGCGATCGAGGGGCATGCTCTCCACGGGGTAGTCGACCCCAAGATTCAGCTGAAAGAGCGTCTCGGTGGGCACGGTGTGTTCGGCGAGATAGTCATCCATGGCCTCGGTATCGTCACCGAATTCCAGCACGGTGCGCGGACCTTCAAGCCAACTGGCAATGCGCCCAACGTGCGCTTCCGGCAGCTTGTACATACTGCCGCGCTCGAGCGCAAAGCCGACGTACTCGATTTCGATCGCCGCGCAATAGCGCGCGTCGTGCAGATTCACCAGGCGGTTGATTTTCAGTGCAGGCATAGCGCGAAGTTAAGGGCAACGCGACCTACTGTAAAGTAGGGCTTGTGTTTTTCACACCGCAGCAGCCGAATCAATCGGCGCAGCGCCTGCTTTCTGGCAGAGCTGTTCGTAAAGGCGGTGCGCCTGCTGCAGTAGCGCTTCGTCGGCACCTTCGGCAGCCTTGGGAGGCTTGGGTGTGCGTGTGGGGTAGTCTTCCTGCAGCGGCTGCAACTCCAGTTGCGCAAGCACCCGATTAACAGATTCTAAGGGCTGCTCAGCGATTTGCGCATTGCTTATGTAGATGAACTGCGGCAAATCGAGCGAGAGTGCATAGCTGTAGTATTCGATCCAGCGCTCGAGCCAGTAGTTCAAGCTCAGCTTGTCGGTGTGCTGCATGGCCTCGCCAGTGAGTGCGAAATCCATACGCCCCTTTCCGAATTCGTTATGGCCAAGCCAGTTCATGTAATCGAGCACAAAGGGTTCTTTCTCCTGCTCTTCGGTCTGCAGTTGTTGCTGCCGCAGCAGACTCTTGGCATGCGAGACCGGCTCGCGGAAAATCAGCGCGATAACAAAGGCCGGTCGGTGGGTGGCGTAGGACGCTGCCCGTAGTATAAAGTTGTTGTTTTTGGACAGGTAGTATTTCCCCTTGTCAACCTGCTGACTAATGTACTGCTCAAAGCGCGCGATGTCTTTGGGCGTGAGTTCGTGGCGGTGCAGGGCATCGTTTTTGTAGTAGCCCTCGCGCAAGATGATCCGCCAGTAGTATTCATCGAAAGCCTCGGGCGAATCCAGGCTGACCATGATGCCATCCTGGTGGCTGCGCTCTTTGGCCTCGCTCTTGCCGGAGTTCATTCGGCGCCAAACGCGCCCGCCCATCAAAAACGGCATGTGACGATAGGTGATGCTTTGCAGCTTTGGGTGGCGACTCAGATAGTGGAGCATCGTCGTGGTGCCGGCCCGAGCCAGACCCGTGACCATCACCCCGCGCTCGGGTGCAGTGCGTTTACCATATAACAGCTGATTCATCCGGTGATTGAATTTGCCCATCGCGGGCGAGCCTAACGTGATGTAGAACAGCAGCTGCTTGCTGGCTGGATATTCTTCGCTGCCGGGTTTGTGGAAGAGCCAGAAGTAAATCACGCTGCCGAGCACCAAGCCGCCCACAATGTAAACGGTGAGCTCCAAGAGCGTGTATTCATCATAATCCAGAAAGAAAAACGGGCTAGCTGCGACGGCAATCACCACCGCTAATACAAGCAGCAACAGCAGCAAGCGCCCCACAATGCGCAGCGTGTACTTCTGCGAGACTTCAATGCGCTCGTCTTCGCTTAGCCTAAACCCGCCAATGGTATTAATGCCCTGCCCAAGCGTGAGCATGAAGCCGTCCATGACCGCCAGCACGGGCGTTTTGAAAAACAGGACGATACCCAGCAAAGTGCTCAGCAAGCTGGCACCAAATAGCAGCCATTCTGCTGTACCGAAATCCATGAATGATAGAAGTTAGCGAACGCTCATGACGCGTCGCCGCCGCCGGGTTGCTCATTGGTTTCGTCTTGCTTCTTTTTGCGCATCGCCTTGCGAATGGGCAGAAAGACGAAGCTATACAGAATAAACAATACCGCCAGACCAATGCCTACGACGGCAATGACCGAACCAATACCCACGCCGGGGCCGAGATAAAGAAACAACATGGTACTTCAGTGTTAGGGTTGGATGCCTGCAAATTAAATCAATTCTGTTGCAGCTTCGACAGTATTCTAGAATTTCAGTCCTCCGCGGCCATGTTTTTGCCAACCTCCTCCACGAACCGCCGCAGCTCGGCCAGCTCTTGCCGATAGCTGCCCGAGAGAATCGGGAAGCGGCACCAGGTTTTGGGGTCCAGGTTGGTGTCGTCGAGGTGGAAGCTGGGCGCGTAGCGCTCGCGTTTCCACTGGTTGCGCGACCAGAGCTTGAAAAAGCGCTCGATGTACGTATAGAGTCGCTCGTCGTCCGTCATGCCCCGCAAACTGATGAAGCACTCCAGCGGCGATTGGTAGTGCCGAATCGCCATTTCTTCGATTTTCGAGAGGTACGGGTACGGCATCAGGTCCTCTTCGTCGGTCTGCGCTGCTGTCGTCGGGCGCAACTCCGCACTGGGCTTTAGCGAATTGACGTAGCGCAGCGCCGGCAAGTCCAGCGCCGTTTCGGCCCAATGCAGCCAGTTCAGC